>NZ_JBFRMK010000254.1:0-29196 GCF_041470405.1 Shewanella sp. 10N.286.45.A1 | reverse complement strand
ATTGAATGCCTCAGAAAAATGGACAATGCCAATTCATAATTGGAGCCTTTGTTTATCTCAGTTAGCCATTTATTTTGAAGGGCGCTTAGACAGCGTCCTAGACATTTAAAAATTAGCCTGACACAGAATATTGAACGCCCTCTAGCCTTTAGTTTTGTCATGAATAGCAGGTGAGTTTTCGGCTTCTCTTTTTTATTGAGCGGGTGTATTTCTTCGTAGAGTGTTAAAGACCGTCCTTGAGCCGCGAGTGATGCCCGTATGAGAAAGCTTTGCTTGCGATCATCAAGGTCTGACCAATCAATGTGAATAATTGGCTGCTTCATTGTTCCGACTAACAGGTAGGCCATACGGGTGTAAATGAACTCGATATCACTATGTATGTTGGCGTTACTGCAAAGCCTATCAACACGTTTAATCTTATGTTTTTCCAAGGCATTACTATCAATGCCGCGACCAAGGCCAGTGATTGATAGGGAACCACCATTCATAGAACTTTCGATTGCAGAAAACAAACTCTGTCGTCGAGTTTTGTGCATTAATGGGGTGACAAGATAGAGGCATTTTGATAAAACTTGTTTCGCATTCATGGCATTTACTCGTGGTAATTTTTGTTTGGCGATAAATTTGATCACCAAATGCCATGAATGTTCCTTATTATTTTTCCTATCTCATTATTTCTATTTGTCTTTTTGTGGGGATTCGTCAGGGTCAGTGTAAACTAAATTTGATTACCATACATTTTCTAATCCCATGACCCATCTTTAGACCCTTTGCACTAAGCCGTTTATGTCCAATAATTAGCTTCCCCGTTGGGCAGATACCTAGTGATTAACAGCCATTACAGACTCACCTAATACACCCACTCCCCATCGAAGTTGCCGAAGTACGTTGAAGAAATAGCCGTAATGCCCACACGGACGTGGGCATAGCTTTCGCGGGACAGGATGTCCCATCGGAAGCGTTAGGTTATTTCGAATAAGTACAAGAGAGACAACTTCGTCTGGGGCGCTGAGGGTTTGTTAAGGGGGACAAGCGCTTTCCCCCTTGGCTCGACTCTTTGTTGCAAGACTGGGCGAAGCGCCACGATCTTATATCAAACGAAGTTTGATTGGTTTGGCTTTTAGATGCAGAAGTGCTTTAAGCACAAACAAACTTTTGTCCAAAAAAAAGTTAATCATTAAAATGAGTTTGCTCGTTATTCATCTGAGTTAGGCTGCGCAAGCTTCTAAATCATGGATGATTTAGCAGAGCCTATAGGAATATATTCACGGCGACTTGCAAAAGCTCAATGCAGCTGAATAGCACTCGATTGATGGATAAAGGGTAAAGGGTAAATCCAGCGTCGATTATTGAAATATAGCCAAAGAAAAAGCGCGGCCCCAGAGGACACGCGCCTTCGCTATTTCTTTGTAAGCTCATCCTGCTATTTTAATGCTCCTTGCACCATCCATGCGTAACTTGGCTCCCTGCCTATCCATGTATCCATTTTTCCTTGTACCTTACGGTACTCATCCCTGTTTCTTAGTAATCCATTTACTAAGCTTGCTCATCCTGAGCGTGTCCAACATCATCCTTGAGAGTCCATTCATTAACTATCCGTAGCATCCTACCTTCCGAGGTAGTAAACCTTCCATCCTGGATTGTTTAACCGCTCCTTGGTCGTTATGGCAATCAATCCTTGAAAGCCCCGTCCATGATAGTTATCCATATTAAGTGCGAATCCTTCGTCACTTTTTAGATCTTCCTAATCTGTGAATCCTTTCCACATGCGTCCTTGCACAATCAAATAATAAGTCAAAATCAAACAAATGTTAGCTAAAGATCGATGATTTAACATTCGTTCACATTAGATATACACCAGCAAAAAACACTAAGCGCATGATTAATATGTTAATTTACATTATTCATGCTAAATAACGGCAACTTAAAGCCCTTATTTCGCACGAAGCTGTAAGAGATCTCTTACATGTAATCGAGCAAATCATCAAACGATATATTTAGCTAAAAGAAAGGGCGCACCTTTCGGTGCGCCCAGATCTAGCTTCTTTTAGCTTTCCCGCTATATATGTGCTCCCTGCATCATCCTTGCTTAACGTGCGTCCTGCATCTTCCTTGTAAGTCCATTTATATCCTTGTACACATGGTACAAAATCCATTTATCAGCTTATCCTAAGCTAAATTCCTCATCCTGAGGTTGTCCTGGTTGCTTCCTGCAAATTCCTAACTTGTTAATAAGTATATGGTTAATAATCAAGCCCTACAAAGGCGACAACTAATCAAGCATCACCAATATTAAACTAACTTATCCTTAAGTTAGTGGCTTAACATACTTATTGACTGATATAACCAAATCTAACAATCGACACGCAAACCGCAGCTTATACCGAGTAAAGTCACAGCGTTGTCTCTCGCGATTTCTTAAGCTAAGTATATCTATCGATTAAGCGAAAAAGGCTCTTTCGCTATTCCCTCTCAAAGCTGTAACATTATTGCAGCAAATGGTTTTTATGGTAATCGATTGATTTAAAAGTAGTAAACTAGATATAAGGGGTTGTATCAACATTAATTTCATAGGATTTCCCACAGTAAAGTAAGAGATCTCTTACAACAATGAGAAACTAAACGGAGATCACAGTTTAATTTTTCTACGGATAGCAGCAAAATACATAACCCAATCAGCCAGTAAGCTATACAAAGGGTACTCAAATGTCGCAGGCCTATTTTTTTCAAATACAAAATGCCCGAGCCAGGCGAATCCATAACCTATAACAGGAAGCGACAAAAGTAGCAGCCATTGGCCTGAGTAGAGGATAATCGCCAGCATTAAAATAATCAGAGAACTACCGACATAATGCAGAGTTCGGCAAATATTATTTTGATGCTGCGAAAGATAGAATGGATAAAACTCAGCAAAACTATTAAACCGCTTACTCATTGTTTTGGCCTCGATAGAACATCAACTCTCCAGCTACGTTGCCTATCTCTAGCTCCTCTAGTTTTGCAAAGCCGTGGTTGGCGAATAACTTATTATGGCCAGCATCACTAACAAATACACCCACACCATCAAGATGCGGTTGCTCATCACACCAACTTAGTACCGTTTTAACAAGCTGGCTGCCATACCCTTTCCCCTGTTCATTAGTTGAAACAGCAATAAATTGAATTATCCCACAATTAGCATTTGGTAAGCTTTCGACTATCTGATGCTCTTTTTTGATCCAAGCTTGAGTTGATTGCCAGCCAGCACTAATCAGCATTTTTAAACGCCAATGCCAGTAACGCGCTTCTCCAAGTGGTACTTGTTGAGTCGCAATGCAGGCGACTCCAATGAGTCGTTCATCTGAAAATATACCTATCAATCCCTGCTCTTGTTGCCACAGTTCATTTAACTCTTCACGAATTGCACCGCGCAATTTTTGCTCATACTGAGCAGTATCATTGCGATACAGAGCATCCATAAAGAAAGGGTCATCGTGATATGCATTATAAAGAATAGAAGCGGCGACTCTTAAATCTTCAGCTGTTAGATATACAGCACGGCACTCTTCCATGGCTTGATTTTCCATTGTTATTTTCCTAGATCGAGATCACACAATACCAATGTATCAAGCTTTACGAAAAGTGCAATTATTAATCAAAGCAAACATTAACAGCCACTCTTTAACGCTAATACTTTAGCTTTTCATGATAAAACAGTGACTAGGGCGGTTGACCTTTCGGGCTAGGATTTTGTTCGTATTCAATGCTTTTAGGGCAAGGCTTGAGCGATGCTGCACCGCTCGCTAAGTAAGAAGCTCGTCGCGCAGTGATAAGAGTGTTGAAGCGAGCCTTAAGAGCCGCACTTCCTGGCTATTTTCTTGCTTTAGAGAATGCAAAACCACATAGCCTACACCTTGTTAAAATAACCAATAAACTGGCGCAAAAACAACCGTCAAAGATCGCCCCGCCCTAGCTAAAACAATTGAACCGGTTTGAAACAGCAGATATATGAGGTTTGAGCCATACTATAGCCAAGCACTTTTCAACGGAGATAACGGCATGGATACCACCCAGGGAGATCTCAAACATCTATTTCAACAATTAGGTTTGCAAAGTGATGCTAATTCCATTGAGGGATTTGTTAGAAAGCATCAATTACCAGAGGGGCAGCTTATTCAACAAGCTGTTTTTTGGAGCGAATCACAACGACATTTTTTGGCAGAAGCATTAGCAGAAGATGCCCAGTGGTCTGATGTTATTGACCATCTGGACACCCTATTAAGAAAGTAATTTGGCGGGGGTAACGCTTAAATTTTGCTGTAAGCCATCTCACCCCAGCCGACGACTGCGTTATTACTAATGACGACAGGAGTACATTCGTCTTTAGTCGTTTTACCGTCGCCTTTTAAACGTTGAGTTCGGTAAAACAACACATGCACTTCTTTATCTTGTTGGACATAGGCTTCATTAAAATCGGCAGTGCCCATAAGCGTCGTCACTTGATCTTTAGACATTCCCAAAGCAACCTTAGCGAGATTGCCACGGTTAGTTTCTTGTGTTTTCTGCCAAGAACCATTGCTATCCCAATCTGATTCACCATCACCAACATTGATCACGCAGCCAGTTAGCCCTATGCTTGCAATCCCAAAAAACGCTAAACTTAATAAATTTTTTCTCACATTAACTTCCTGTATTTATTTTGATTTTATAAACTTTGATAAAGCAAACTGCATGCCAATAATTAAGTTATTGTTTTTATGGAGCTTAACTGATTTAAGTAAACCCTTTTTACTAAATAGACTATTAAGAGTAAGGAATTTAACCAACGATGAGTCCACTAGACCAAGTACTCTGCGCCGCAAAACAGCTTAGCAAAGAAGGTAAAAACCCTACTCTTGCGTTAATTAAAACCAAATTAGGGATCAGCGTGGCAATGCCAATCTTGATCCAGGGTCTACAACAATACAAGTCGATGAGTGATGCTGATAAAGCCAGTATCAAAACAACCGCGCAAATCAATGCTAGCGCACAAGAAAATCTGCAGCAGCAATCTACTGACGATCAACGTAGAGTGGAAAAATTGGAGCAAGAGCTTGTGCTACTTAAAACTGAGCTTAAAGCTGTAATGCAAAGATTGACCATACTTGAATCGGCTGCCAAAAAAACCTGTGAGAAATAAAGACAATGCACGTCATTGAATTAAGATTTGAATGTTTCGACAACACCACCATTACAGCAGCAGAAAAAGCGATTAATGGGTTACTAGAGGCTTACCGAGCAAATGGTCAAATACTTGGTCGTGAATTTGCGGTTGCCTTTAATGACGGTGAATTTAAAGCTCGCTTATTAACCCCAGAGAAAAGCAGCCTTGCCAAGCGTTTTAACAGTCCATGGGTTGAAAAGACGCTCTCCGAACTGACAGACGCTAAACTGCTTGCCCCACGAGAAAAGTATATTGGTCAGGATATTAACTCGGAGGTTTCTAGCCAAGAAACACCAAGCTGGCAGCTACTTTATACCAGTTATGTGCATATGTGCTCACCGCTGAGAAATGGCGATACACTGCAGCCTATACCACTTTATCAAATACCAGCTACTGCCAATGGCGATCATAAACGCATGATCCGCTGGCAGACCGAATGGCAAGCATGTGATGAATTACAGATGGCAGCTGCGACAAAGGCAGAATTCGCCGCATTGGAAGAGTTAACAAGTCATCAGAGCGATCTGTTTAGACGAGGCTGGGATCTGCGCGGCAGAGTCGAGTATCTAACCAAGATCCCAACTTACTATTATCTCTATCGCGTGGGCGGTGAAAGCCTCGCCAATGAGAAAAAGCGCTGTTGCCCAAAGTGTGGCAGTAATCAATGGCTGCTTGATGAGCCATTACTAGATATGTTTCATTTTCGCTGCGACACATGCCGTATCGTATCGAATATCTCTTGGGATCATCTGTAATAACATTCAATAAAAAGCCTGAGTATGCCCATTACCCAGGCTTTTTAATGAAGCAAGGGATTACTTACCCAGCAAATTACGCCACATAATCTTCATTCGCTGCCAGATCCCCGGATGATCATAGGCGGGGATTACTTCCTCGACCAATTTAACCGGTGGCGTAACACGCGGGCTGATCTTGCTGATAAAGCTGTTTAAAGAGTCCGCTAACTTAAGACTTTGTACTTGACCGGCAATTTCTACCCAAACGCTGCCATCAGCATTGTTTACCGTGATCATCTTGTCTTCATCATCAAATACACCAATAAACCAAGTAGGCTCCTGTTTAAGCTTCTTTTTCATCATTAGATGACCAATCATATTTTGCTGCAGATGCTCAAAATCACTTTGGCTCCATGCTTGCAATAGCTCTCCAGTCCCCCATTGTGAATCAAACATCAGTGATGCAGCAAAGTGAGAACCATAAAAGCCATTTATATCATCATGTAAAGACAACTCTAGCGCATGCTCAACATTATCAAATCGTCCTGCATCAACTCGAACAACGCTGTTCCATTGCAGCGCCTCTTCTGTTTCAACGTCAACGTCACCCACAATGCACTCAGACGGTTGCTGCTGGGCGTAATATCTAGGGTGCTCACCTAATGCATCAAGGTAAGCTTGTTGATAGTCGTTTAAAAAAATATCCAGAGCAGGTAAAGAAGACACTTAAGCCGATCCCAAAATCAGTTATAATAAGGGTCTATTTTGACATGGAAACCGTATTGATGACAAAACATCATGATCCCTATAGTGACGCAGCCGAACTTTCACAACTAACATTAGGCAAGTCGACTGGCTACCAAGAGCTGTATGATGCTTCTTTACTACAGGGCGTGCCGCGCAAACTGAACCGTGATGCAATTGGACTTACCAATGATTTGCCGTTTCATGGCTGTGATATTTGGACCGGCTATGAACTGTCTTGGCTCAATGCCAAGGGTAAACCAATGGTGGCTATTGCAGAATTCAATTTAGATTATCAAAGCGCTAATTTAATTGAGTCAAAATCGTTTAAGCTGTACTTAAACAGCTTTAACCAAACTAAATTTGATGATGTTCAATCCGTGCAATCGACCTTAAGAAATGACCTATGCGAATGCGCACAGGGTGAGGTCAGCGTTAAAGTCATTGAGCCTAAACAGTTTAGCCATCAACGTATTGTAGACCTGCCAGGAACCTGTATCGATGATCTCGATATCGAAGTCGATGATTATAGTTTTAACCCAGATTACTTAGTCGACAGTGTTGATGAAAAAGTGATGGTCGCTGAAACATTGACCTCAAACCTACTCAAGTCAAACTGCTTAATCACCTCTCAACCCGATTGGGGCACGGTAATGATCCGTTACCAAGGACCTAAAATTAACCGTGAGAAACTGCTGCGCTACTTGATCTCATTTAGGCAGCACAATGAGTTTCATGAACAGTGCGTCGAGCGTATTTTTGTTGATTTGAAACGTTTCTGCCAATGTGCAAAGCTTACGGTTTACGCACGATATACTCGCCGTGGCGGCTTAGATATCAATCCCTATCGCAGTGACTTTGAAAACCCTGCCGATAATCATCGTCTCGCCAGACAGTAAATTATCCCTAACAAAAAACCGAGCCGATGAGCTCGGTTTTTTATAGCTCTAGTGTTTGGACAAGTTCAGTGATCTGCTCTCGTAACCAAGCATTCGCACTATTGCGTTGCAATTTTTTACTCCAGATTAAGTGATACTCAATCGGCCGAGTGTCAAACGGTAAAGGATACTGCGCCAAATTAAATAGCTGCGCATATTCTTTAAGGTAACGAGAAGATCCCACAGAGATAGCATCAGTTTTAGATGTTGTCGCCAACATACTTAATAGCGAAGATTGCTCACTATAGGTTTTACGCTGCGGTAAAGCCGTTTCACTATACAGCTCGGTGATAGCAAGATTTGAGCGGCGCATCTTAAACACCACATGCTTCTCAGAGAAGTAGGCTTCAGAACTCAGCTGTCCTTGTATTCTCGGGTGCGCTTTTCTCGCCACGCAAACCAGTTTATCTTGCATTAAAAAGCTGATACTCAATGATGACGGTATTTGGCTCATTACATCTATTGCCAGATCCACTCGTTCAAACTGCAGATCCGCCTGCAGTTGCTCTTCATTTGAAGGGGGTTCTTTAAATACAATATCGACTGCAAGCCCTGCGGTTAACTTATCAATTGGCGCTTGTAGCAACTGCATAACCACTTCGTTGGCATACACCTGAAACTCTCTTGAGTGTAATGTTGGGTCAAATTGATCCATCGCAGCGACTACATCATCAATAGCATTAAAGTGACTATCCAGTTGATGATACAAGTTATGCCCAGCAGAAGTCGCTTCCACCCCTCGACCAACCCGAATAAACAGTTCGTCACCCAACTGCTTTTTCAAACGGTTTACCGCATTGCTCACTGAAGATTGTGTTAAATCAAGCTGCTCAGCAGCACGACTAAATGAACCACAACGATACACTGCAAGAAATACCGGAAATAGATTCAGATCAAATTGGTTTGTTTGTGGCATTGGCTTTATTACTATTTACAGCATGAATATTAAGTTTCAATCTAGCGATAATTACTAAATAACACAAGCACTCTACACTAGCCTCAATTCAATTTGTATTGACTCGGTTCTAGCTCAAATCCTGTTTAGAGCCATTTTTGAGGAAACACCATGAAACTTTCAGCCGTTACTCTCGCCATCATCAGTACCGTCACCCTTGGCTTGTCATCGACAACTTACGCAGCACAACATGAACATGACCATATAACTGTTCACTATGAAGGCAAGGCCGCGACCCAGCATACAGCGGAGCATAACCAAGCTATTGCTGAAACGCTTAACTTTGCTGACACCAAGGCTTTTGAGCAATCCTCAAAAAACCTTGTTGCCAAGTTTGACCAAGCGACTGCCGATATACTTAGGGCTGAGTTCGCTTTTATCAGCGAGCAAACACCCGATTCAGTCAACCCGTCGCTTTATCGTCAAGCGCAGCTAAATATGGTGCCAAATGGCTTATACAAAGTGTCGGATGGGATCTATCAAGTACGTGGCACTGACTTATCTAACTTAACCTTAATAAAGGGTGAAACGGGCTGGATCGCCTACGATGTGCTGCTAACCAAGGAAGCCTCTAAAGCATCTCTTAGCTTTGCACTTAAAAACCTACCAGAAGGCAGCGAGCTCCCGGTTGTGGCAATGATTTACTCTCACAGCCACGCCGATCACTTTGGTGGTGCCCGCGGTATTCAGGAGATGTTCCCTGACGTCAAAGTCTATGGCTCACACAACATCACTAAAGAGATAGTTGATGAAAACGTGCTTGCAGGTAATGCAATGAGCCGCCGTGCAGCTTATCAATACGGTGCAACGTTAGGTAAGCATAACCACGGAATTGTTGATGCCGCACTTGGTAAAGGTCTCTCAAAAGGCGAGATCACTTATGTGGCTCCAGACTACACCTTAAACGGTGAAGGAAAATGGGAAACCATTGAGATCGATGGCCTAGAAATGGTGTTTATGGATGCCTCAGGCACTGAAGCTGAATCTGAAATGATCACTTATATTCCGTCTAAAAAGGCGCTTTGGACCGGTGAACTGACTTATCAGGGAATGCATAACATCTACACGCTACGCGGTGCTAAGGTACGTGATGCGTTAAAGTGGTCGAAGGATATCAACGAGATGATCGGTGCTTTTGGCACTGATGTTGAAGTACTGTTTGCCTCTCATTCAGCGCCAGTTTGGGGCAATAAGGATATTAATCAGTTTTTACGTCTGCAACGTGACAACTATGGCTTGGTTCACAATCAAACCCTCAGACTGGCTAATAGTGGCGTCGGGATCCAAGACATTGGTGATGCAATTCAAGACACTATTCCTGAAGCGGTATATAAGGCTTGGCATACCAATGGTTACCACGGCACTTATAGCCATAATGCCAAAGCCGTTTATAACAAGTACTTGGGATATTTCGACATGAACCCAGCTAACTTAAACCCGCTACCGACAAAGCTTGAATCGGCTAAATTTGTCGAATACATGGGCGGTGCCGATGAGGCTTTAAAGCGCGCTAAAGCAGACTTTGCTCAAGGTGAATATCGCTTTGTCGCCACAGCACTAAATAAGGTGGTAATAGCTGAGCCCACTAACGATGCTGCGCGGCAACTATTGGCGGATACCTATGAGCAGTTAGGCTATCAGTCAGAAGGTGCGGGCTGGAGAAATATCTACTTAACTGGTGCACAAGAGTTACGTGTTGGGATTCAAAAAGGCGCGCCTAAAACCGCTTCTGCTGATGTGATCAGTGAAATGGATATGCCAACCTTGTTTGACTTCCTCGCGGTTAAAATAGATAGCCAGCAAGCCGCTAAACACGGCTTAGTGAAAATGAACATCATCACGCCTGATACTAAGCAAGTACTCTACATTGAGCTGAGTAATGGTAACTTAAGCAACAGTCTGGTTGACAGTGAGCAAACAGCAGATGCGAATCTTATTGTTAACAAGGCTGACGTTACCCAAATATTACTCGGGAAGACCACGCTTAAAGCCTTACTAGCAGCGGGTGATGCTAAAATTACTGGCGACAAAACAGCCTTTAGCAAGATAGCAGGCAGTATGGTTGAGTTTGACCCTGCATTTGAAATCGTGCCAACACCAAAATCATAAGCGCTTAACCAAAAGAACCATAGGCTAATATGAACAAAGGGACGCTCAATGCGTCCCTTTTCTATTGTTGCTGGTTATGAATAAGCTAAAGCCAATGTGTTAATACAACTCATCTGCGCCTGATATTCTATAGAGTCTGCGACAATAGCCTGTCCATCTATACTAATCGCAAAACGGTATTCGTCATTCAAATGACCTAAAGCACAGTGCCAAGTATCAGCTTCACTCGCTGACAAAACGTTAGCATGTGTCACACCAATTGGCTTATCAGCACCGAGTTTGGTGTTATCACTCTTTGATTCTTGCTTGGCAAAAAACTGTAACCCGACTTGCTGCTTAAACAGCATCTGCTCAGTAAAGCCTGTTTGTTGTAACTCTGGTGGCGTCTTCTCGCTCGATTGCAAAATTAAAGTGCTTTGCTTCATAACAGAGAGATCAAACCCAAATGATTTTAACGACAACGCTAATCCTAAACCCTTAGCTTTAATATAGGACTCTTTCAGTGCCCAAAGATCAAAGAATCTATCACGCTGCCGTTCGCTAGGCAGTGCAAGTAAGGCAGCAGTCTCAGGCTCAGAAAAGTAATGGTTTAGTATAGAGTGAATATTGGTACGACTGCGGCAACGCTCAATATCAACACCCAACTCCAACGGCAGCATTCCCAGTGGTTGCTGGTAAATAGCCAGCAACAGCCAGTCGCCACTATGGCTTAAATTAAAATCGATGCCACTGAGTGCAAACTGCGTCGGCGTTAAACGCGGCTTGCCCTTTTCACCGTATTCAAATTGCCATTCATTTGGTTTAAGTGTGCCATGCTGCGACAATATAGCCCGCAGATAACCACGTACCATTAATCCTTGCACTTGAGCCGATTGCTGAATATAACGATCCACCTTATCTATCTCATCTTGTGGCAACCAGCCACGGATAGTCATCGCGACGTTATCGTCCAGGGATGAAGGCAATAACGGACAAAAATAAAGTTTGATACTCGATGACGATGAGGTAGGCAATGACAAGGCGGACTCGAAACAGTGGCTTATTCGCTTATTGTGGCCTCTTTTCCCCCAAAACAACAGAGGGGCAAGCTCAAATAATCTAAGCTCGCCCCGCTAACGCTAATATATCCCGACTCATTTTCCTTCTGTTAATCAGTTAGCAGCAACTCCTTAAATGCCTTATTGGGAATGACCCCATAGCGGCTAAAGCTCATTGAAAAAACCCCATCTCCACCTGTCATTGATTTGAGCCGAGTCGAGTAATCCCCGACATTGGCCAATGGTGCCTCCACGTTAACTTCAACCCTGCCAGTCGCTTTTGCCTCAGTACCACAGATGATCCCACGCGAGGCGCTGATGTCTCCAGTTATCTCTCCCACTTGGCTTTGTTCAACCGAGATCTGCATATCTACGATAGGCTCTAACACCACAGGCTCAGCCAATGCTACCGCGTCCTGAAATGCTTTTTTACCCGCCATCACAAATGCAATCTCTTTTGAGTCCACACTATGGTGCTTTCCATCAAGCACAGTGACTTTGATGTCCTGCATTGGGAAACCACCCAATGTGCCGGCTAACATTGCGTCACGCACGCCTTTCTCAACCGCAGGAATGTATTGGCTCGGTACAGCCCCCCCAACCACTTTGCTGACAAATTCAAAACCTTGACCTCGCGGTAGCGGCTCGACTTTAAGCTCAACTTCACCAAACTGGCCCGAACCACCGGATTGCTTTTTATGGCGAAAACGTGCACTTGCCTCTGCTTGTATGGTCTCTCGATAAGCCACTGCAGGCGTCTCGGTGTCCATATCAACATTAAATAAGGTTTGCGCTTTCTCTAAAGCTATCTGCAGATGCAGATCCCCCTGCCCCTTTAAAATAGTTTGCCCTTTCGCCTCACTGCGATTGATCTGCAAGCTTGGATCTTCGGCAACCAGTTTATGCAACACTTCAGAAATTTTCTGCTCATCACCGCGACGTTTAGGTGATACAGCAAGGCCAAAAATCGGTTGTGGCAAGTTAATTTCTGGCAGATGAAACTCATCTTCATCATGGCTATCATGCAGCACTGCACCGACTTCAAGTTCATCAATCTTGGCAATAACGCAGATGTCGCCGGGAATAGCCTGGCTAACATCGATGAGTTTATCCCCTTGCAATTTAGCCAAGTGAGCCACCTTAAACGCCTTACGCTCACGGCCAATGAATAGCTTCATGCCAATGTTAAGGGTGCCTTGGTAAAGTCTAAATACGCCCATTCGACCAAAAAATGGATCGATTGAGACTCTAAATACATGAGCAAGTACGTGGTCAGTTGGACTTTGACTAACATCTATCGGTAACGCATCCTGATCAAAGCCTTTAACAAACTGTGGTGGATTGGCTTCCAGTGGGCTTGGCATCAGCTTCACTAATAATTCTAATAAAGCAGCAATACCAATATCATTCTCGGCACTGGTAAAACAAACCGGGACTAGATGCCCCATTCGCAGTGCAGCCTCCAGCGGCGCATGTAACTGTTCAGGGCTTAGGGACTCACCCTGCTCTAAATACAGCTCCATCAGTTGTTCATCTTCTTCCAGCACCGTATCAACTAATTCGTCACGCGCCTGTGCAACGCCAATAAAGGCTGTGTCAGTTTGTTCATCGCAGTGAAGATAGCAGTCAACCACATCACCTTTTGCACTATTTGGTAAATTAACCGGTAAACAACGGTGACCAAACTGTTGCTGTATATTTTCCAGTAACGGTGCAAGTCCAGCTTCGTTGCCATCAATATGGTTTATCGCTATCAGCACCGCCTTACCTTGGCTGCGCGCTGCAGCAAACGCTCGTTTAGTGACGGATTCAATACCCACTCCAGCATGAATCACTAGCAACACTGACTCGACACCTGGCAATGGCAGCAATGCTCGTCCAAAAAAGTCTGGTAGACCTGGAGTGTCGATTAGATTGATATGGTGATTTGCAAAATCTAGATTTAAAAACGAGGGTTCTAAGCTGTGGCGGTGAGATTTTTCTTGGGCAGTGAAATCAGCATGATTTGTGCCCTTATCCACCCTGCCTTTTAAATTAATTGCTTTCGCGCGAAACAATAGCGCCTCTAATAAAGAGGATTTTCCTGATCCTGTATGCCCGAGCACAGCCAAATTGCGGATCTGCTCAGTATTGAACTCAGCCATAACGGCCTCCTTTGTCACATTATTAAACTTACGTATATCAATAAGACAATTTTTATGGAGCTGTTAACAACGAGTATAGACTTGTGATAAAGCGCAATATTTGACCTAGATCACGCTTTACTTTGCCAACGTTAGTTACTACACAAAATAACACTTTAGCTTACACTTGTTCACTGAATCTGGTCATATCAGCGATTATTAAGTCCCAGGTGATTGTATTGCTCTAAAAGCTGATGTAGTCTGCACATCCATTGGTCAAAATATACTAGGTTAATTACCATAAACATTGAACTGCCGAGCAGTTCATTAGTCATAAAAACGTAATTAAGTCCCAGTAGATTATTAACGGAAACCCGCTAAATAGATGGCAGAGCAAGTTAACACAGGCTTAAATTCGGCAGCGAGTAATCCGAATAAGTGTACGCAAAGCGCTACAGAAGCTCGGCACAGCAATGCCACCACGACTCCCGAGATGCGTCGATTCATTCAAGAATCTGACCTCAGTGTGAGTCAACTTTCCAAAGTGCTGAATATCAGCGAAGCCACTGTACGCAAATGGCGCAAGCGCAACTCCATTGTAAACACCCCAAACACACCACATCACCTCAATACCACGCTAACGCCGCTGCAAGAGTATGTTGTCGTCGGTTTGAGATACCAGCTGAAAATGCCACTTGATAAATTACTGACGGCAACGCAGAGATTTATTAACCCCAATGTGTCACGTTCAGGCTTAGCAAGATGTTTAAAGCGTTATGGTGTTTCACGTGTTAGCGATATTGAAAGCCCTAACGTACCGATGCGTTATTTTAACCAACTACCGATAACCCAAGGTAGTGATGTACAAACCTACACCTTGCACTATGAAACACTGGCACAAACCTTGGCGTTGCCAAGCACAGATGCAGACAATGTGGTTCAGGTGGTTTCATTGACGATCCCGCCACAGTTGACCAATGAGCAACCCAGTTCAATCCTGCTTGGTATTGACCCCCATAGTGACTGGATCTACCTCGATATTTATCAAGATGGGAATACCCAAGCCACCAACAGATACATGGCCTATGTACTAAAACATGGGCCGTTTCACTTACGAAAGTTACTCGTCAGTAACTATCACAGTTTTATAGAGCGCTTTCCTGGTGCGACGCCAAATCGCCGTACCTCTACAGATAAGCCTAAAACAAACAACAAGACGCCTGAATGCCAGGCATCCACTGGAGACTCATAATGAGCCAGACCTCTAAACCTGAACAATCATCAGCATCAGAGCAAGCGCAAGACTCGCAAGCTGATACACGCTTAAATAAACGTTTAAAAGATATGCCTGTCGCTATTGTCGGCATGGCAAGCATCTTTGCTAACTCGCGTTACCTCAACAAGTTTTGGGATCTTATTAGCGAGAAAATTGATGCCATCACCGAGCTGCCTGCCACTCATTGGCAGAAAGAAGATTACTTTGATGCAAACAAAAGCACCCCAGATAAAAGCTACTGTAAGCGCGGCGGCTTTTTACCTGATGTCGACTTCAACCCAATGGAGTTTGGCCTGCCGCCAAATATCTTAGAGCTGACTGACTCATCGCAGCTACTCTCTTTGATTGTTGCAAAAGAAGTATTGGCTGACGCTAACCTACCTGAAGGTTATGACCGTGACAAAATCGGTATTACTTTAGGTGTCGGCGGCGGTCAGAAGATCAGCCACAGCTTAACCGCGCGTCTACAGTACCCTGTACTAAAGAAAGTGTTTGCTAATAGCGGTATTAGCGATGAAGACAGCGAAATGCTGATCAAAAAATTCCAAGACCAATACGTACATTGGGAAGAGAACTCTTTCCCAGGTTCTCTAGGTAACGTTATTGCAGGCCGTATCGCCAACCGATTTGATTTTGGCGGCATGAACTGTGTAGTTGATGCTGCTTGTGCAGGCTCTTTAGCGGCTATGCGCATGGCACTTAGCGAGCTGGTTGAAGGTCGTTCAGAGATGATGATCACAGGCGGTGTTTGTACTGACAACTCGCCATCTATGTACATGAGCTTCTCTAAGACACCCGCATTCACTACCAATGAAACTATCCAGCCATTTGATATCGACTCAAAGGGAATGATGATTGGTGAAGGCATTGGCATGATCGCATTGAAGCGTCTTGAAGATGCCGAGCGTGATGGTGACAGAATCTACTCAGTCATTAAAGGCATTGGTTCATCATCTGATGGTAAGTTCAAATCAATTTATGCACCTCGCCCATCGGGTCAAGCCAAAGCACTCAACCGTGCCTATGATGATGCAGGCTTTGCGCCGCACACTCTAGGCCTGATTGAAGCCCATGGTACAGGAACGGCTGCAGGTGATGCGGCAGAATTTGCCGGCCTTTGTTCAGTGTTTAGCGAAGGTAACAACACTAAGCAACACATAGCACTCGGTTCTGTTAAATCACAAATTGGCCACACTAAATCTACCGCAGGTACTGCTGGACTGATTAAAGCGGCATTAGCACTACACCATAAAGTATTGCCAGCAACAATTAACGTCAGCCAACCAAGTCCAAAGCTTGATATTGAGAACTCACCGTTCTACCTCAATACAGAAACGCGTCCTTGGTTACCTCGCGTAGACGGCACACCGCGCCGCGCCGGTATCAGCTCATTTGGTTTTGGTGGCACTAACTTCCACTTTGTACTGGAAGAGTACAATGCAGAGCATAGCCGCGAAGATAGCGAGAAAGCTAAGTATCGTCAGCGCCAAGTTGCACAAAGCTTCCTTGTTAGTGCTGCAAACAAAGATGCACTCATCAGTGAGCTCAATACCTTAGCAGCTGCAAGTACTGCTGCTGAGTTTAACCTTAAAGATGCCGCTGCAAATTACGCAGTACGTGAATTAGCCACTGATGCACCGCGTATTGGTCTCGTTGCCAATAGCGCAGCAGAACTGGCAAGCTTTATCAAACAAGCGCTATCAAAGTTAACCGCAAGCGATGACACTCAATGGCAACTGCCAGGTGGTATAAGCTACCGCGCAGCAGCGATTGAAGGAAAAGTGGCGGCATTATTCGCTGGACAAGGTTCGCAATATCTTAATATGGGACGAGATCTTGCCTGTTACTACCCAGAGATGCGCCAGCAACTGGTCACAGCAGATAAAGTGTTTGCCGCCAATGACAAAACACCTTTGTCGCAAACGCTATATCCAAAGCCGGTATTTAATAAAGATGATGTCAAAGCACAAGAAGCAGTGCTGACTAACACCGCTAATGCACAAAGTGCTATCGGCGCCATCTCTATGGGGCAATATGCGCTATTTACCGCAGCAGGCTTTAACGCCGACATGGTCGCAGGTCACAGCTTTGGCGAGCTAAGTGCATTATGCGCTGCAGGTGTGATATCTACCGATGACTACTACAAACTCGCCTTTGCCCGTGGCGATGCCATGGCAACTAAAGCGAAAACTAAAGACGGTCAAGATGCTGATTGTGGCGCTATGTTTGCGGTTATCCATAAAGCAGAGGATTTGAGCACACTTGAAAGCACTATCGCTAAATTTAATGGTGTTAAAGTGGCGAACTACAACGCACCGACTCAGTCGGTTATTGCGGGGCCTACCGCAAGCACCACCGATGCAGCGAAAGCATTAAGCGACCTCGGTTATAAAGCGATCAATCTACCAGTGTCTGGTGCATTCCATACTGAGCTAGTTGGCCACGCTCAAGCACCATTCGCTAAAGCGATTGACGGCGCGAAGTTTACTAAACCTAGTCGTGCACTCTATTCCAACGCGAGTGGCGCACTATATGAAAGCACTGGCGCCAAGGTTAAGGCCTCGTTCAAGAAACATATGCTGCAATCAGTTCGTTTCACCGCTCAACTAGAAGCGATGTTTGACGCTGGCGCTCGCGTATTTGTTGAATTTGGTCCAAAGAATATTTTGCAAAAATTAGTGCAAGGTACCTTAGCAAGCAAACTTAATGAACTCAGCGTTATCTCTATCAACCCAAGCCCTAAAGGCGACAGCGACTTGCAACTTAAGCAAGCAGCTCTGCAGCTAGCCGTTGCAGGTGTGCAGCTTGATAATATCGACCCATACCAAGCCGATATTGCCGCGCCTGCTAAACGTTCACCAATGAGCCTAACGCTAAATGCTGCCAACCATATTAGCCCTGCTACCCGCGCTAAAATGGCCAAGTCACTAGCCACTGGCACAGTGAAGAGCACGACTATCATCGAAGAGAAAGTCGTTGAAGTAGAGAAAATTGTTGAAGTGCCAACCATCATTGAAAAAGAAGTTGAAAAGATCGTGGAGATTGCCGTACCAATGTCTAATGAACATGTAGTGTCTACTGCCCCAGTTCAAAATAATTTCGTTGCTTCAAATGCAAGCGTTCCAAGTGTAAGCGTTAGCACTGATGCCTTAAGTCAGTTCTTTGCTGCACAGCAACAAGCGGCCGAGTTACATCAGCAGTTCCTCAGCATCCCACAGCAATATGGTGAAACTTTCACTACCTTGATGGCTGAACAAACAAAACTTGCAGGCGCGGGGGTTGCATTACCTGAAAGCTTACAGCGCTCTATGGAGCAGTTCCACCAGCTTCAAGCGCAAACCGTTCAAAGCCATACTCAGTTTTTAGAGATGCAAGCTGGCAATAACAATGCCGCGCTAAACATGCTTAATGGTACTGCGCCAGTGATCACCGCACAGCCGTTACAAGTAGCAGTGCAGAGACCTCAGCAAGTCGTTCAACAGGCCACAGTTTCAACACCAGCAGTGTCAGCGCCTGCAGTAACGACTCCAACAGCGCCTGTTGCGGTTGCTCCAGTTGTTAACAATACTCCGGCGCCAGTTCAACATGCCGTTGCAACACACATTGAAGCCGTTGCTCAAGCGGCAGAAGCTGCACCAGTAGTCGCTGCGCCTCAAGTTGCAACTGCCGAGACAGCCCTGAGCGCGCAAAAGGTTCAAGCAACCATGCTTGAAGTGGTCGCTGAGAAAACGGGCTACCCTACAGAGATGCTAGAACTTGAAATGGACATGGAAGCCGATTTAGGTATCGACTCTATCAAGCGAGTAGAAATTCTCGGTACAGTGCAAGATGAGCTTCCTAGTCTACCTGAGCTTAGCCCTGAAGATTTGGCCGAGTGTCGTACTCTGGGTGAAATCGTTAGCTACATGAACAGCAAGCTATCTACAAATACCGCCGCAGGCGCTGCTAATACAGTTACCGCTGAAGGCTCACTCTCTGCACAAAAAGTCCAAGCCACTATGATGTCAGTGGTTGCAGAAAAGACCGGCTACCCAACAGAGATGTTAGAGCTTGAGATGGATATGGAAGCCGATTTAGGCATCGATTCTATCAAGCGTGTAGAAATTCTTGGTACTGTGCAAGATGAGCTTCCAGGTCTACCGGAGCTGAGCCCTGAAGATTTGGCTGAGTGTCGTACTCTGGGCGAAATCGTTAGCTACATGAACAGCAAGCTTTCTACAACTGCCGCTGAAGGCTCTACAACTGCCGCCGCAGGCGCTACTGGCGTTTCATCTGCAGGTGCAGCGCCTCAAGTTGCTTCAGCTTCTAATGGCCTATCAGCCGAAAAAGTCCAAGCTACCATGATGTCAGTGGTCGCAGAAAAGACTGGCTACCCAACAGAGATGTTAGAGCTTGAAATGGATATGGAAGCCGATTTAGGCATCGACTCTATCAAGCGTGTAGAAATACTTGGTACTGTTCAAGATGAGCTTCCAGGTCTACCTGAACTTAATCCTGAAGATTTAGCTGAATGTCGCACACTGGGCGAGATCGTTAGCTATATGAACAGCAAGCTCGCTACTAATACAACTGCCGCCGCAGGCGCTGCTGGCGTTTCATCTGCAGGTGCAGCGCCTCAAGTTGCTACTGCCGAGACAGCCCTGAGCGCGCAAAAAGTACAAGCCACTATGATGTCAGTAGTCGCTGACAAAACCGGTTACCCAACAGAGATGCTAGAACTAAGCATGGACATGGAAGCCGATTTAGGTATCGACTCTATCAAGCGTGTTGAGATCTTAGGTACTGTGCAAGATGAGCTTCCAGGCCTGCCTGAGCTTAATCCTGAAGATTTAGCTGAGTGTCGTACACTAGGCGAGATCGTTAGCTACATGAACAGCAAGCTCTCTACTAATACAAGTGCCGCTGAAGGCTCTACTAATACCAGCTCTACAAATACCAGCGCCGCTGCGCCAACGACTAATGGTCTGAGCGCGCAAAAAGTACAAGCCACCATGATGTCAGTAGTCGCAGACAAAACCGGTTACCCAACAGAGATGCTTGAGCTAAGCATGGACATGGAAGCCGACCTTGGTATCGACTCTATCAAGCGAGTCGAAATTCTAGGTACTGTGCAAGATGAGCTTCCAGGTTTACCTGAGCTAAACCCTGAAGACCTGGCAGAGTGCCGCACTTTGGGTGAAATCGTTAGCTACATGAACTCAAAACTCTCTACAACTGACGCTGAAGGCTCTGCCGCTGCGCCAACGACTAATGGCCTAAGCGCACAAAAGGTGCAAGGCACTATGATGTCAGTGGTTGCTGAGAAGACCGGTTACCCAACAGAGATGCTTGAGCTAAGCATGGACATGGAAGCCGATTTAGGTATCGATTCCATCAAACGAGTGGAAATTCTAGGAACAGTGCAGGATGAGCTACCAGGTTTACCTGAGCTAAATCCAGAAGACTTGGCAGAGTGTCGCACACTAGGCGAAATCGTTGCCTACATGAACACTAAACTGGCCAATGCTAGCAATGCAGCAACGACTGTCATCGCTGACGCAGTTAAATCAGTCGCTGACACAGTAACATCTTCTCTTGAGCTTCCTCCTCATAGCGAGGTAGCACTAAAAAAGCTTAATGCGGCGGATCAAATTGTTGATTGCTTCGCCGCAGACGCAACCGTAGTGATCACAGATGATGGTCATAACGCAGGCGTACTTGCTGAGAAACTATCAAAACAAGCCCTTAAAGTCGCGGTAGTTCGCCTACCAAAAGGCGCAGCTCAATCACCGCTCAATAGTGATATAGCGAGCTTCCAAGCAGATAGCCTTGATGAAGCTGGGATCAACGCGGTTATCGCTAAAATTGAGCAGCAACTAGGCGTAATTAGTGGCTTTATCCACCTGCAACCACAAGCTGATAACAATAGCGTAAATGATGCGATTAACTTGAGTAGCGAAAGTTTCACTCACGTTAGCCAAGCATTCCTTTGGGCTAAGCTGTTACAGCCAAAGCTAAACGTAACAAGTGATAAGCGTCGCAGCTTTATCAGCGTTAGCCGTATCGATGGTGGTTTTGGTTACTTAGACACTAAACAGCTGCAAGATGCTGAGCTAAACCAAGCAGCATTAGCAGGGTTAACTAAAACGCTGAGCCATGAATGGCCAACGGTTTTTTGTCGCGCGTTAGACGTTGCACCGAGTTTAGACGCAACTCACTTAGCCGATGCGATTGCTAACGAGCTATTCGATAGCGTGGTTAACCTGCCAGAAGTGGGTGTAGCTCTCGATGCGAAAGGCAACGTTACACGCTCAACCTTAATTGCGGCTGATGCGAGCAGTAAACATGCTGCAGCTGAACTCAATAGCGCAGATAACATACTGGTGACCGGCGGTGCAAAAGGGGTCACCTTTGAATGTGCCCTAGCACTTGCTAAGCGCACTCAGTCGCATTTTATCCTTGCGGGGCGCAGTGAACTACAGGCGATTCCAGCTTGGGCGACGGGCAAACAGGTTAACGAGCTTAAACCTGCTGCTATTGCACACATTATCTCTACAGGCAGCAAGCCGACACCTAAACAGGTAGAAGCCCTAGTCTGGACAGTGAAGAGCTCTATCGAGATTAATACTGCCCTAGCTGCATTTAACCAAATGGGCGCAAGTGCCGAGTATGTCAGCATGGATGTGACCGATACTGCCGCAATTACTGCAGCACTAAACGGTCGCTCAGCTGAGATAACCGGCCTTATCCACGGCGCTGGCGTACTGGCTGACAAGCATATTCAAGACAAAACACTTGAAGAACTTGCCCGGGTTTATGGCACTAAGGTCAACGGTCTTAAAGCACTGCTTGCAGCACTTGAGCCGAGTAAAGTTAAATTGTTAGCAATGTTCTCATCTGCTGCAGGATTTTACGGTAATACCGGACAGAGCGATTACGCCATGTCTAACGACATTCTAAACAAGGCTGCATTGCAATTCACTGCACGTAACCCACAAGCTAAAGTCATGAGCTTTAACTGGGGTCCTTGGGATGGTGGCATGGTTACCGATGCGCTGAAGAAGATGTTTACCGAGCGCGGTGTATACGTCATCCCACTAAAAGCAGGAGCAGAACTTTTTGCCACTCAGCTATTAAGTGAAACGGGTGCACAACTGCTTATTGGTACATCAATGCAAGGTGGAACTGACGCTCAAGAGGCTGCATCTGTAAAAAAGCTTAATGCGGGAGAAGTGCAAAGCGCACTGATCCCGCTAGCACCACTGTCTTTAACAAGAGCCTTAGATCCTAATGCAATGGTCTTTATTCAAGACCACCGCATTAGCGGTAACCCTGTGCTGCCCACTGTATGCGCAATACAGTGGATGCGCGAAGCTGCCAGTGAGATGCTTGGGGCTCAAGTTAGAGTGGTTGATTATAAGCTACTGAAAGGGATCATCTTCGACAGCAGTGATGTTCAAGAGATGACACTAACGCTAACGCCAAGCGGAAACGATCAAATGACTGCATTAATCAGCAGTCAAGGACGTCCGCAATATAAAGCGACTTTAGCCCGCACAGAAAGCGTTAATGATACGCCATCAAAGGTATTTAGCGATCTGGGTAAAGCGGTGACCACAGCTGCTGAGCTTTATAGCAACGGCACCCTGTTCCATGGGCCACGTTTGCAAGGCATACAGCAGGTGTTCAATTTTGATGATACGGGCCTGATTGCTAAGTGCCAGTTGCCACAGGTCAGTGATACAGATTGCGGTCAGTTTGTTGCAAGCAGCCATCTTGGTGGCAGCCAGCCCTTTGCTGAAGATTTGCTACTGCAAGCGATGCTGGTATGGGCAAGACTTAAGTACGGCGCCGCAAGCTTGCCATCAACTATCGGTGAGTTTAACTCTCACAAGCCGCTGACATTTGGTGACAAGGCGATACTGGCGCTAGAGGTGGTTAAGACAAGTGCTCGCTCACTTGAAGCTAACGTTGCGCTTTACCATGAAAATGGTGAACTAAGTGCAATGATGAAAGGGGCGAAAGTCACGATCAGTAAGAACCTCAATAGTGCTTTCTTAAATGAAGCTGCCGTGAGTGACAAAAATAAAGCCTTGAGCACTGGAGAGCAGCCATAATGGCCAATTTGACTGCCAGTGCTACTCGCTCAAGCGATCAGGTTATCAAGAGTGAGATGCCACTGCGCATCGCACTCTTGGTGCTGCCTGCACCACTAGACTTAAGCGGTAATACTGAACAAACATCAGAGCTTATTTCTGTGCTATTGCCTGAGTTACATAGCTCAAAGTTATTACAGACATCAGAGCTTGTCTCAATCAAAGTCGACGACTTTGAAACTAACTTAACCGCCACTATCGATGCGATAGAACAAGGTAAAATAGTGCAAATTTATACAGCGACCAGTTCGCTGTTAATGATGCATGCACTTAAAGCTGCGCAAAATAGGGTTCACCCCCACGCTCAGCTTGCAGCTATGCAGATAAGTTCATTGACTCAGTCTGCGTCAACAGTGCTTGCAGACTCATGCATGAATAATGCATTGAGCCAAGCCAAGCGTCAGCCTGACAGTGTCAGTAAACGTATCGATTTGCCCGAGCTTGATAGCACACAGCAGTTTAATGCCGTGTGTGAACTGATTAAAGATCTCGCCTCTCGTACTCATCACAGAACGCCTGATTCGATTAGTGCTAAACAAGCTGCAAGTCACTACTGGTTTACAGAGCACCATCAAGCACGTGTGATGGCTATTAATTTAACTAATACAGTAGAAAATACAGTAGAAAGCACTGCAACAAACACGACAAGCTGCATTAGCTTCGTCGTATCTCAAGGTACTGGCTTTATCGCAGCCAAGTCGATAATTGATAGCAAGCGATTACAGTTTATTGTCAGTGCTAATAGTGAAGCTGAATTGCTTGACCAGCTTAGCAAAATAGAAACTAAGCTCATTACAGAAGCGGATCCACTACTCACGCTTATGCGCGATAACCTTATCGCCTATGAAAAGCAGAATAGTGATAAAGCCGTAATCGATAAATATGCTATTACCCTGCAGGCAAGCTCAGTTGAAGCCATGCTGCAAGAGCTTAAAGCCATGGCCGATGCTCTGCCTAAGATCATCAGTGAGCAAGGTCAGTACCGTACCCCAGCAGGGAGCTACTTTACCGCTAACGCGTTAGGCACCGTCGAGCAAAATGGTTTAGCGTTTGTTTACCCGGGTGTGGGTACAGTCTATAGCGATATGTTCAGCCAGTTGCACCGATACTTTCCTTCTCTCTATGCCAAGCTTGAGCGAGAAGGTGATTTAAAGTCGATGTTTCAAGCCGATGCTATCTACCATTTAGACACTAAAGTGACGCCAGCTTTACCCCTAGGCGACTTAGCGATTGCCGGTGTAGGTAGCAGCTACTTGCTGACTCAGTTACTGGTTAACGCATTTAATGTCACCCCACGTTTCGCGCTCGGTTACTCTATGGGCGAAGCATCAATGTGGGCCAGTCTTGGTGTTTGGAGCGATCCACACGCCTTAATTGAAAAGACTAAGACCGACCCGCTCTTTACCAGTGCAATTTCGGGCAAGCTAACGGCGGTTCGTCAAGCGTGGCAGCTTGGTAACACCAGTCCTGATATCGTGTGGAATAGCTTCGTTGTGCGCTCTGATGCGAAAACTATTGAAGCACTTCTGCCTGAGTTTCCACGCGCTTACCTTGCCATAGTTCAAGGCGATACCTGCGTAATTGCAGGTTGTGAAATCCAGTGCCGCGAATTATTAGCACGAATGAAGAAACGCGGCATTGCTGCCAATAGAGTCACTGCAATGCACACTGCTCCCGCAATGGAAGAGCATAGCAATGTAGAGCAGTTTTACATACAACCGCTACTCGATTCACTACCTACTGATATCAAGTTTATTAGTGCTGCTTCTGGTGAGGGTACGGTATCAAACGCAACAGATGGGCTAGATAGTCAAGTCATTGCGCGTTCCATTGCCGATACCTTCTGCAACACCTTAGACTTTACAGCGCTTATCCATAGCGCTCAAAAGCAAGGCGCGACCTTATTTGTCGAGCTAGGTGCAGATAGGCAAAACTGCACCCTTATCGACAAAATTGCCAAACAAGACCGTCAATGTGGCAGCAAGTCGTCAGACTTTCCATGCTGTACTGTGCCAACAAATGCCAAAGGCGGTGACGATATCACCACTTTACTTAAGGCATTAGGCCAGCTCATTAGTCATCGAGTTCCACTGTCAGTTACTCCACTTATCGATGGACTGCATCGTGAAATAGCGCTGGCTCATTTAGCCACTAGCGTGAAAAAGGTTGAGAGTGAACTGCAGTCAAACCTAACATTACAAGGGGAAGTATAATGTCTTCTTCAGACAGAAATACTAGCTCTAAACAGAGCAAGATTGCCATTGTCGGTTTAGCTACGTTGTACCCTGATGCTAAAAGCCCACAGCAATTTTGGCAAAACTTACTCGATAAACGAGATTCTCGTAGCACCTTGACCGATAAAAAACTCGGTGCCAACAGTGTCGATTATCAGGGTATACAGGGCGAGTCAGACCGTTTCTATTGCGATAAAGGCGGTTACATTGAAAACTTCAGCTTTGACTCAGCAGGCTATAAGCTCGCAGCAAATAGCCTGGAAAGTTTAGACAACAGCTTTCTATGGGCACTCGATACTAGCCGCAAAGCACTCGCTGATGCGGGTATTGCCCTTAACAATGACGACTTGCTTGCGCGAACTGGCGTTATTATGGGTGCGCTATCTTTCCCAACCGAGCGCTCCAACGACCTGTTCTTGCCGATTTATCACAGCGCAGTAGAAAAAGCGTTGCAAGATAAGCTTGGCAGCCAACACTTCAAGTTAAGCGCCACGAATGCTGCGAGCCCGCGAGCGACTAACGAGTCCAGCCTAGATACGGCTAATGGCGCCATAGCCCACAACACCTCTAAAGTGGTTGCCGATGCGCTTGGACTTGGCAGTGCTCAGCTAAGCCTCGACGCTGCTTGTGCGAGCTCAGTTTACTCACTTAAACTTGCCTGTGATTACTTAAGCACAGGCAAAGCCGATGTGATGCTTGCAGGCGCCGTATCAGGTGCAGACCCATTCTTTATCAACATGGGATTCTCTATCTTCCACGCTTATCCCGATCATGGTGTATCTGTGCCATTTGATGGCGACAGTAAGGGTTTATTTGCTGGTGAAGGTGCAGGTGTATTAGTCCTTAAGCGCCTTGAAGATGCAGAGCGTGACAACGACAAAATCTATGCGGTTGTTAGCGGCGTGGGCTTATCCAATGATGGCAAAGGCCAGTTTGTATTAAGTCCAAATCCTAAAGGTCAGGTCAAAGCTTTTGAACGTGCTTATGCCGCTAGTGATATAGAGCCTAAAGATATTGAAGTGATTGAGTGTCACGCAACTGGCACACCATTGGGTGACAAAATTGAACTCACCTCAATGGAAACCTTTTTTGAAGATAAGCTGCAAGGTAGCAGTGCCCCGCTTATCGGCTCAGCTAAATCAAACTTAGGTCATCTACTCACTGCTGCTGGCATGCCGGGGATCATGAAGATGATCTTTGCCATGAAAGAAGGTCTATTGCCACCGAGCATTAATATCAGCGACGCTATCTCGTCACCGAATCAGTTATTTGGTCAAGCGACCATGCCAAACCTTGTACAAGGCTGGCCTGATAAACCCTCTAATAGTCATTTTGGTATAAAAACTCGCCACGCTGGCGTGTCTGTATTTGGCTTTGGCGGCTGTAACGCTCACCTATTACTTGAGTCTTACACACAAAAATCTGCATCAACCCAATCCAAAAGTTCAGCGGTCACAGCAGCAACACCTGCACCATTGAAAATAGTTGGCCTCAGTTCGCACTTTGGACCTTTAAGCACCATTAACCAGCTCGACAGTGCTATTGCTAATAACAGTGATGCATTTATTGATCTACCAGAAAAGCGCTGGAAAGGTTTAGAGAAACACCCTGAGTTACTGGCACAGTTTGGTCTTAACGCTGCGCCGAAAGGGGCTTACGTTGATAACTTTGAGCTAGATTTCTTACGCTTTAAACTGCCACCAAACGAAGACGATCGCTTGATTTCACAGCAACTGATGCTGATGCGCGTCACCGATGAAGCGATTCGTGATGCCAAGTTACAAGCGGGCCAAAAGGTGGCTGTGTTAGTGGCGATGGAAACAGAGCTTGAGTTGCATCAGTTCCGCGGCCGAGTAAACTTGCATACTCAGCTGCAACAAAGCTTAGCCGCATTAGGCGTTAATCTAAGTGATGATGAATACCAAGCACTTGAAGCTATCGCCATGGACAGCGTACTAGACGCTGCCAAGCTGAATCAATACACCAGCTTTATTGGCAACATTATGGCATCTCGCGTGTCATCTCTGTGGGATTTTAATGGCCCAGCCTTTACTATTTCGGCGGCTGAACAATCGGTCAGTCGTTGTATTGATGTCGCCCAAAACCTTATTGCCGAAGACAACCTTGATGCAGTCGTGATTGCCGCAGTCGACTTATCAGGCAGCTTTGAACAGGTTATCTTAAAGAACAACATCGCCCCAGTCGCCATGACCCCAACGGGTAATGCTACTGCGCAAGCTAACTGGAACGTTGGTGAAGGCGCTGGTGCAGTCGTGTTAGTCAAAGATGAAAGCACATCAGGTCGCGCATACGGGCAGATTGATGCGCTGGCATTTGGCCATGCACTGCAACTGCCGCAAGTGACCGATAAATTACTGACACAAACTGCAACCAACAACGCCAGCATCAATGTTGTTGAAACCAATGTCGCACCAGGCAGCTTAACCACAAACGTGACATTGAGTGACAGTTTTGAGAACGCCGTTGCCACCAGCGCCGATAATCGTATCGGCCACTGCTTTGCAGCTGCAGGTATGGCAAGTTTACTCCATGGATTATTGAGTGCATCTCGCAACGCAGCAGCAAGTAACAAAGCGCTGATCACCAATGTGAGTGAAAACCAAGCTTCTCAATTATTGATTAGCCAAAGCCAGAGCGAGCAGCAAGCATTGGCTGCACGCCTAGCCAATGAGCTTAAATCGGACGCAAAACATCAGTTAGTAAAGCAAGTCACCTTAGGTGGTCGCGATATCTACCAACATATCTACGACACACCGCTAGCGAGCTTGGCTGCAATAAAGAACAAACTGGCAAATGGTGCAGTATCCAACCTGCCCCAGCAACCACACAAACCAATGGTAGTTAGAGCGCAACAGACAGCTCAGCTTTCAACCTTACCTATGAGTGCTGTAAATGCTGCCGCTATAGACACGGCAACAGTTGCGACTCAAACGCTCAGCACTCAAACATTAGGCACTTCAACGATGACGAATCAAGAAAAACCGACTCATAACAAAGCAGTGGTCAACACTGCAATTGATGTATCTGCAGGCGACTTAGCTGCATTCCAACAAAATCAGCAGCTCGCTCAGCAAGCACATCATGCATTTCTTAAGAGCCGCTCTGCAGGTATGCAAGTTGCTGACGCCTTGTTAAAACAACAACTTGCTCAAGCAACAGGCCAAACTGTAGCACCACAAACTGTCACAACAGCCGCTCCAGTAGCCGTTGCTCAAGTCGCACCTATTGCTGCGCCAGTTAATGTTATCGCTCCCGATCACGCCAACGTGCCACCTTATATTGCGCCAACGCCAGCACTTAAGCCTTGTATCTGGAACTACGCTGATTTAGTCGAATACGCAGAGGGCGACATTGCTAATGTATTTGGCAGCGATTACGCAATAATCGATAGCTACTCGCGTCGCGTTCGCCTACCAACCACTGACTACCTGTTGGTATCTCGTGTCACGAAACTTGATGCGACGATGAACGAGTTTAAGCCTTGTTCAATGACCACTGAATACGACATCCCAGTCGATGCGCCTTATTTGGTTGATGGTCAGATCCCGTGGGCGGTTGCGGTTGAATCAGGTCAATGTGACTTGATGTTGATCAGCTACTTAGGTATCGACTTTGAAAACAAAGGTGAACGAGTTTATCGTCTACTAGATTGTACCCTCACCTTCTTGGGCGATCTGCCTCGCGGTGGTGATACCCTGCGTTACG
>NZ_JBFRMK010000253.1:0-24843 GCF_041470405.1 Shewanella sp. 10N.286.45.A1 | reverse complement strand
TCGATTAGACCAGAATATATTGCAGGGGAGCAGTAATAACACTCATACATTCTGTCATTAGATTTTTTATCGCGAACCCACATGAATAGGATGTGAATGAGTGATTACTCTAAACAATAATGGGGCATTTTCGCGTTAAGCATCAAGTCGCAAGGGTGTAAATGTAAACACCAGTTAACTAGCGTCTATACGGCTGAAGTCGTCGAAATCAAAGATGCTTTCGCTGGCCGATATGAACGAACTAGAGGTTAGCCTAAGCAGTATCTGCATATTCATGGAATGACGACATCTCAACATCCTGCCTAGCACTTACAGCAGTAGCAGATGATTCGATTCAGTTATATACAAG
The DNA here is from genome assembly GCF_041470405.1 of Shewanella sp. 10N.286.45.A1. Classification (NCBI taxonomy): domain Bacteria; kingdom Pseudomonadati; phylum Pseudomonadota; class Gammaproteobacteria; order Alteromonadales; family Shewanellaceae; genus Shewanella; species Shewanella sp. 10N.286.45.A1. The sequence goes on along the minus strand of NZ_JBFRMK010000253.1, from coordinate 24,494 downwards.
GCTCAATACCGCTGGCTATTTCTTAGTGGAGATTCACTGTTTCCCATACAGAACAAGCTAGTAAAAGTTAAGTGGCAACTCGCGACAAAGCTAGTAATTTAGTTACCAAAGTCTGTATAATCCGCAACAAAATAAAACCTATCCTGTCAGCAAAGTCTTTTGAATTTACGACTAAAATAGATAGGGAATTCTCTGTGACCTGCGGAATAAAACTTAAATGAATAATCAAACCGAGCTTTATGATATTGGCGTTGTAGGCCTTGGCGTAATGGGTAAGAACCTTGCGCTTAATATAGCTGATAACCAATATAGAGTTGCTGCATTCGACCTCGATGCTGACAAGGTACAAGGGGTTGTTCGCCAAGAAGAATTAGAACGTATTAAGTATCTAAATAATACAGTCGATGCGCGTATCAATGGCTGTAATAATATTTCTGAAATGTTATCTAAATTAGAGAAACCGCGTGTAGTGCTATTGTCCGTGCCAGCAGGCGCGCCCGTTGACGGTGTATGCAAGTCGCTTATCGAAGCGGGTATCGAAGCTGATGATATTGTTATCGATACGGGTAATAGTCTTTGGACTGATACGGTTGAGCGAGAAAAGCGTTACACCAATGATTTCTTGTTTTTTAGCTGCGCCGTTTCTGGCGGTGAAGTGGGAGCCCGTTTTGGCCCCTCTTTGATGCCGAGTGGCAGCTTAACAGCTTGGAATCGCATCGAACCCATCTGGCAAGCGATTGCCGCTAAGGTTGACGCCAAAACAGGTTTGCCTATTGAGCGCTTTGAGCCCGGTAACCCAGTCAAAGAGGGTGAACCTTGCACCACTTACATTGGCCCATCAGGCTCAGGTCATTACGTAAAAATGGTACATAACGGTATCGAATACGCCGATATGCAGCTTATTTGTGAAGCCTACCAACTGCTACGCGATGGGCTGGGTTATACACCAGCTCAAGTAGGCAAAGTGTTTGAGCGTTGGAACGCAGGCTCGCTTAATAGCTATTTAATGGAGATCAGTGCTGATGTATTACAGCAAGCCGACCCATTAACTGGCGCGCCGCTTGTGGATATGATCCTCGATAAAGCCGGGCAAAAGGGCACTGGACTGTGGACTGCAGTGAGCAGTTTACAAATTGGTTGTCCAGCTCCTACTATTGCTGAAGCCGTTTATGCCCGCGCTGTCAGTACCCAAAAGTCTCAGCGACAAACGCTGGGTCAACAACTTGCTGGCCCAACGGGCGTTTCAATTGCGAGCCTTAATAATGGCGATGAACAGGCATTTATTGCTCAGTTAGAAAACGCTTTATACTGCGCTAAAGTGTCCTGTTATGCCCAAGGCTTCCAGTTGATGGCGATGCAAGCCAAAGAGCAAAACTGGCAGTTAGATTTTGCTGAAATCGCTAAAATATGGCGTGCAGGATGTATTATTCGTGCCACTTTCCTACAGTCGATTACTCAGGCTTACCAGCAAGATGCAACGCTTGAGAATCTGTTGATGGCGGAAACATTTGCCGAGGCATTATCTGAAAAACAAACCGATTGGCGTTATGCGGTATCTGCCGCGGTGATGAGCGGTATTCCTGCGCCATGTATCAGTTCGGCACTGGCTTATTACGATAGTTACCGCTGCGAACGGTTGCCTGCGAGCTTGTTACAAGGTCAACGTGACTTCTTTGGTGCGCATACCTTCGAGCGCACCGATAAGCCTGCTGGTGAGAGATATCACCTGAACTGGAGTAGTGAGTCGCGGACTTTAGATAAGGTGTAGGATTCATTGATGCTTTGATGCATTGATTCATTGATACATAGATAAAAATGGCCGTTTTGTTTACACAAAACGGCCATTTTCTATTTGAAGCTCTTTATTAGTTAGCAATTTTTAGGTCGGCTTTTTCAGTGATGAGATTCATATCAAAATCGAACTCGTCGACACGGATAGCGCGCTCACGCTTCAGATTATAATCTTGCAGCAATTGATGTTCGCTATCGTTAATCACTTTAGCTTCAAGTGCAGCATCTAAGGTCAGCGAGAATCTAACACCTGGCTTAAAGGTGCGGGCTCTTATCGCTTTCTTCACCTTAGCAAGTAGTGGTAAACATTCCACCTTAGCTAGGTATGCTTGCTCGTTGATATAGTTACCGTCACCAGCCACTGGCTTAACAAGGTGGGTTAGGTGCTTTTTAAACTCAGTGTTTAGCTGGGCTTGTTCGGCTAACTCACGGACTAAGTCATCGTTGATCTTTGTCATCTTAGGTGAGTAAGTGACGGTGATTAAACGCATGAATTTGCGAGTTGCTGATGACGGGAAGTTATCTAAGAAGTCCAATAATGCTTTTTCTGCTTGGCAAAGTGACCAGCGAGTCGCGTAATGGAAGTAAGGTGCAGCTTCTGCTCTTTCGCTAGCGGATAGCTTTTGCTCATAGTAACGGATTGATGCCATTGCGGCGTATAGGTAGCTCATTACATCACCAAGACGTGCTGATAGCATCTCAGCTTGCTTCAACTTGCCGCCTAGCACGAGTAGTGAGAAATCGGCATAGACTGCTAACTTCGATGCTAACTTATGAACCGATTGCTCATAAGGTTTCACTTCTGAAAGTGTTGAGCTTGCTGCTGCGGTGAATGGCAGTAACCCAAGCTTAAAGGCGCGTAAGCTGTTACCTACACTGTAACTTATGGTTTTGCGTAAAATGCCGTTGAACACTCTATCTGCTTGCTTTTCGTTAGAGTGAATAGACTCAACCATGTTTTGCAAGTATGGATGACAGCGCATCACGCCTTGACCAAAAATCATCAGGTTACGGGTCAGAATATTCGCGCCTTCAACTGTGATAGCAATTGGCTGAGCAACATAGCCAGAGGCTAACGTGTTTTGAGGGCCATTTTGAATCGCTTTACCGGCTTGAATGTCCATTGCAGAGTCAAGAATGTCACGACCCAGTTCTGTCATATGGTATTTGGCTATTGCGGTCACTACCGAGGGCTTTAAGCCAAGACCCAAGCCTTCAGTGGTAAGTACTCGCATCGCTTCTTGCAAATAAGTTTTACCTGCAATGTCAGCAAGCTTTTCCTGAATACCTTCGAACTTACCAATTGATAGACCAAACTGTTCACGCACTGCAGCATATTCAGCAGAAGACTTAAATGAACATTGGCTAACTGACACACCTAAAGCTGGCAGTGAAATACCGCGACCCGCACCTAGACATGCTACAAGCATTGCCCAGCCACGACCGATATTTTTCTGGCCGCCAATAATAAAGTCCATCGGAATAAATACATTCTCGCCGCGAGTGGTACCGTTATAAAAACGAATGCCCATTGGATCATGACGATTACCTAGCTCGACACCAGGATGTGCTCTTGGGATTAAGGCACAAGTGATGCCTAAGTTCTCTTTACCGCCAAGTAGGCCATTTGGATCTTCAACCTTAAAGGCTAGACCAAGTACACTCGCAATAGGCGCAAGAGTGATATAACGCTTATCCCAAGTCACGCTTAAACCTAAGACCTGCTCACCTTGATATTCGCCCATTGTCACGGTGCCAATATCAGGAATTCCGCCAGCATCTGAACCTGCTTCAGGGCTAGTTAAAGCAAAACAAGGGATCTCTTGACCGTTCGCTAAGCGCGGTAACCAGTAATCTTGTTGGGCTGAAGTACCATAATGCATTAACAGCTCGCCCGGACCTAGTGAATTAGGCACCATAACGGTAACAGCGACTGCTGAGCTTTTCGCTGCGATAGTCGCAACAATAGTGGAGTTGGCATAAGGGCTAAACTCTAGGCCGCCAAATGACTTTGGAATGATAAGAGAGAAGAATTTGTTTTCTTTAAGGAAGTTAAGAATGTTCTCTGGTAGATGTTTACTGCGCTGAATTTCAAAATCATCAACCATCTCTATCAATGTCTGTACTGGGCCGTCGAGGAACGCTTGTTCGTCGGCAGACAAAGTTGCTACAGGAATATCACGTAGAGCGGCAAAGTCAGGCACGCCTTGGTAAATTGAACCTTCTAACCACACATCGCCAGCGTCGAGTGCTTCTTGTTCAGTAGTAGAAATGCTCGGTAATACTTTTTTTAGTTTAGTTCTAATGCTCATTTTCGATGCTCGTCCGACCAGAAGTATGGTTCACATTACGTCACAAAATGAGCGATAGATCAAATTTTCAAACGATAAATTTAAACGCTTGTTTAGTTTTTTGTATGGCGATGAATATTAACTATAAAAATTTCATAAGCTTACGCGTGTACTCTGAAATAAATTTATTTTTTAGGCTTTTGAATTATCTAGCGAAAAGTCGCGTTTTTTTATGAAAATAGAATCGAACTAATGATGATAATTGCTAAATTAGGCTTTCTGACTGCAGGTGTTTTTCGCTTGAATAGGAGAGGTTGAATCATTGCAATACAAGCTAATTTCCTACTGGGAAAGTTAGCTTGTAGCGGGGTTATTCAGCTAGCTATTTAGTCAGGATTTCAACAATGGTATCTGGATTAAGGCTATTGGCAATAAAGCAGTTTGCATGAGATTTTTGATGAATTTTAGTGATAACATCTTCAGTCACTTCAACCCCTTCGGCAAAGGTTATTTGCGGCTTTAAAGTGATTCTATTGACGAACAGTTTACCCTGCTCATTTTTACCAAGCTCAGCTTCTGCATGGTCATGGTAGCTGACAACGGGCAGGCGCTTCAGGTGAGCGATGGTTAAAAATGTCAGCATATGACAGGAAGATAACGCAGCTAATAAGCTCTCTTCTGGATTAACAAAGGCACTGTTGCCACTATACTCAGGCGCAGATGACGCACTAACTTGTTGGCCGCTGCCAAATACAATGCTGTGATCGCGACAAAAACTAGCAGGCTCTGTAGTCGGTGTATTTGCTGCTATCCAGCTAATATCTATATTAAAACTCATATTGTTTACTCGCAGCCAAAAGAGTGAAAGTAACCTCTTGTTTATTGTGGGTCAACTTAACGACGGCTAAGTTGAATGTAATTAATAGCGCTAAGCTAATGTATTGCTTTTGCGACTGCTGCCAGGCCCATAGCCAAAGTAGCGTTTAAAGGCTTTCGCAAAAGAGACGTCGGTTTGATAGCCAACATCGAGTGCTGTTTTATAAACACTGTCGCCTGCACGTAGTTGTTTCTGTGCTTGTGATAAGCGTAGTCTAGTTAAATACTCAAGCGGGGTCAGTTCAAGATAGGCTTTAAAGTAACTAGCGAAACTTGCCCGTGAATAGCCACCTATTTCGGCCATAATGTTTACGGTCCAGGGGTGAGCTAAGTCGGTATTGATTGCATGCAGTACCTTATTCATTTTTGGATCTTGTAACGCTTTGAATAGACCAATACTGGTCTGCTCATCTAAGGATAGTTTTCTTATTAGGTTTAAGAAAAAGACTTCACTTAACCGCGATAAAATCACCTCGTTGGCCAGTATTCCCAGTTTTGATTCTTCAATAAGGCTTTGGACTATGCCAGCAAGTGCGCCTTGCTGCTGATGTTTATGGATCACCATACAGGCTGGCAACTGACAAATAAGTGGGTGGCTTTTGTCTTCACAAAAATCAAAGTAACCGCATATCAAGCCTGTTTGATCGCTTGATCCGTGAGCCATTGGGTAGGCGATAAAGCTATCGATGCTAGCTGCTGTTTTTTCGTTATCACTGCTGCTGATAATATGGGGCGCATCATGGGGAAAAACCACTAAGTCACCAGCGGTTAATTCAAGGGCATTAATATCATCACAATATAAATACGCCTGACCTTGGCTAACTAAGTGAAAGCTCGCCAGTCCACTGCCGGAGGTGTCTGTACTCCAAGTGTTACAAAGTAAGGAGCGGTGAAAAATCGTCGCATTAAGGTGAAAGCCTGCAAGTAAACTATTGATATCAATCATTGATAACCATTTTCTGTTGTAAGTTAAATTCTAAAAGCTACGTATTAAGACGGCTTATTTAATAAGATTAGACGATCAGGCATAAAGCGCAGACCCTCAGGCATACTCTCTTTTTCTCTAGCTCGCTATTCTGGTGTTGTTAGTTCAAACACATCATTAAGGAATAGAAAATGAAAAAGTTCATCACTCAAATAATGCTAATGACAGCACTGGTGTTTAGCTTTGCAACGTCAGCAGCAACCCCGACTCAAAATGCCGACGGTGTGGTAGAAATTTACTTAGACCAACACGGTGGTTACTTCAGTGCCCAAGATACATTAGCGTCATTAAAACCGGGTAAGTACCAATTTATTATTACCAATAAGGCTGGTAAATTAGTTGGTTTTCAGCTGCAAAACTTCACTACTCATGAAGCGTTAGATATGTTCCCAATTGAACCCGGTAAAACACTTCGCAGTGATATCGTTGAAGTGACAGCAGAAGGCGTTCGCTTTAGATGCCCGATCAACCCAACTCCATGGTATGACATGGATGTGATTAAAGCTGGGTAAATCAGCATCATCCATTTAGCGGGTTGCTTCAGCTCTCAACAGACCGAGTGTTGCAGGGATTAATTTCTAATTGGATTGTATTGGGATAAAAAAAGCCGCTAATGCGGCTTTTTTGATGGGGTTTGACCTAGCTATAGATATTGATAGTTTGAGTCGTTTCAACGTAGGTCTGCATGACCGCCAGCTGTTGTTGCTGAGCTTTGTTGTTAACGACAGCTTCACGAGCGTCATCATTATTAGATAAGTAATAAGCTGACGCTGGAGTTAGACTGCTGTTTCCAGTGGCTACGCCGGCGATATCTGCATAAAACTGGTACTGTGCCTTAGCTTTTTTGTAGTCAACATAATCCTCTACCTTTTCGCCTTCATTAGGCAGCTTGGGCTCTACAGGTAAAATGTCTGCTTCATTAGTTGCAGCAACTGTTTTTGCAGATGAGTTGTCTTTTGCTGCCAAGGCCATTGCGTTGGCTGAAAGGTTGACGGTATCGGGTTGTGCTAAGTGGCTAAGGGAATTGCCTGAGCTTGGCAGTGTGTTCTGCTGCGCGTTATTTTGCGGACTTTTTTCCGAGTTTTGAACCGGGGACTGAGTAACAGTTTGGGTAAGGGGCTGTGATACTTGCATATAACCTCAGTCATCAAAAATATTTCAATATGCTGTATTCTAAGTGATTGAAACTGAATGTGAACTGAATCAATGGCGAACAGGTATTTTTACTAGGTTTAGCCGAGGGCGCTGTTAACAAAGCACTCTCTCAGTCACGGCGCGTTTGCGGTGTAATATTTAGTTAAAAAATATGCCCAGCGACTCGTCACCGAAGGGCATATAATATTTTAAGCTAGCATTCGAGCTTAAGGCTATTGTGGCAACTTAAAGTGCAGATGGGATGAGCAAAAGTATCGTACTGACAATTGCACTTAATCCCATAGCATAAGGCATAAACTTAGCGCGGTAGCTTAAAGTTATCACCACCAACAATCCCGCAACTGCCAATAGGCCAAAATAGATAATACTGCCGTACGCAAAACCTTGTAGCAACGTGCAACCCCAATAGGTTAACGCTAGGCCAAACCAACCTGTTATTGATAAAACTCTACAGCGCTTATCACTCGGGGCAAAGCCTAAGGCTTCTCTATGATGAGAGAACATAGCCAGAGCTAATAGACTAAAGGCGATGTAACTGAATCCTAATAAGCTCAACATTGCCATTTACGCCTCTTTATTCATTGCAGATCTGCCTAGAGGTAAATCAGGCATTAAACCGTTATGTTGCGGCTTTACAGGCTGTTTCTGTTGCTGAGCAACCTTGCTACGGGCAAACAGTATGCACAGTCCAATTATGCTGCAAATGATGTCAAATCCTGCTAGTGACCATTGTCCTTGGCTCATATTAGTGAGCAGATTGCTATCTGAGGTTAAGGCATTGAGCAGCGGAATGGCGATTAAACTCAGCCCCGATAGCGCTAATACTGCGCGCCAAACGGATAACGTACGCTTGAAGCAAGCGATAACACCAAGAATCGCCAGCACCAAGAAAAAGCTATTGGCTTCCCATTGCGCGCGATTAACCATATCAAGGGGGAATAATCGATTAGCATAGAAAAACGCACTCGCCGCCAGTGGTAAACCGGCGATGAAGGTGAGGTTTAACCCTTCAACTAACCGCAGCCCAAATGTGGCTTTATTGCCTTGCTTTAACTGTTTTTGTTGCTTTTGACGAATTTTATTGGCCCACAGCAGTGTGCCGGTGGCAATCATGGCGCAGCCCATGATCCCGGAGATAAAGAAAAGTAACCGTAAAGCTGGACCCGAAAAACGACCGGTGTGCAGGGCGATTAAGGTGTCGTGGGTGTTTTGCGCACCAGAATCAGGCTCTACGCCGCTGTTGAGCAATTTGCCATCTACCGCATCAAACACAATGGCGGTTCTTCTGTCAGTCACGGTTTCGCCGGTATCTTTGTAAATATTAACTCTGCTGTTTCGGTCTCCAGGGTTATTAATAACCACTTGCCTAATAGGCATGTCACCAAGAATTTGCTGGATTTGGGGCAGTAAAGAGGTTAGTTGCACCATGTCTGCAGTTTCGCCAATCGGTTTAACTTGTACGCGACTTGGTCTTAACTCTTTACGAAAGGCTTGTGAGTCACCATCGTATGCTGTAATTACTGCCCAAGGCATGTACATCGCCATTAAGGTAACCAACCCGGTGTAGGTGATCATCAAATGGTAGGGTAGGGCAAGAACTGAGCTTACGTTGTGGGCGTCAAGCCACGAGCGACTACCTTTGTTGCGCCTAAAGCTGAAGAAATCTTTAAAAATGCGCTTGTGAATCACAATGCCACTGATTAAAGCAATCAACATAAACATGGTACAAAAACCGACAATCCAACGGGCAATTTTGGCTGGCATATAGTGCAGATCAAAATGCAAGCGATAGAAGAAGTTACCGCCCTTTGTTTGGCGAATATCGGTGATGAGTTGCTCTTGACCCTCTTGCGCCACATGCTCGATAAATTGGCCACGTCGTTGACCCGCTTCTGGCTGTGTTTGCCAGCTATAGCTTAGATAAGGTTTGCGGTCAGTTGGAAAGTTAATCCGCCAATCTCGAGCGCCATCCGCATGCTGAGCTAGGTAATGTTGAGCTTTGTTTAATTCAGGTTCCACCAGGCTGGCATCATAACTTTGAATAACATTTTTATGCAGTTCTGGTTTAGTCCAAAGGCTAATATCGTGCCGATAGTAGCTCAATGTCCCGGCAAAGAAAATTAGCAGCAATACCCAACAGACAAGTAAACCAACCCAAGTGTGCAGCCAAGTCATGCTGCGAAAAAAGTTCTCTTTCATGGTTAGTTTATCAACCTAATCAACAGATAAAAAATACTGCTCAAACTGAGCAGATCTCGCCAAGCAACAAAATGATTCCTTACGCTGAACACCCAGATAATGGCTGTGGCATAAATTGAAAATGACAGCATCATTGCGGTCAAGGTGCTTTGAGCGGGGGCAAGAGGAATCACAATGGCTAGCAGACCCGACCCTGTCGCGGCCACTAGATAACCGGCAAATATAGCGGCAAGTAATCGAGAAACAATATTAAACGCTTGAGAGTCAATCAAAGGCTTAACATTAGAGTTTAGTGAGAACAAAGTGAATGCATCCGTATATTAGACGTAAATTTTGTGCGTCTAAATGTATAAATTGGAGCAACATTTTACATTATTAAATGTTATTGATAACTGTTTTTATTCGCGTTTGCGTGTAAAGATTTAGAGTCTGAGATGTATGTCGCAAAAAATGGTTCCCCGTTAAAATCTACCCATGAAGATACATGATGTGATTAGTATTTTAATTGTATTTATTCAAAGGCTTAAGTGATTTTGTTTTTCACCGCTTGTTATCTAAATGTTATGAATACGTATGCAGTGTGTTGTGGTTAAAATTCAACCTTGGCTAGTATGGCTGTTAAAAATAAGCCTAATGTCAGCTTAGTCTGAGTCGTATATGTAGACATTGGGTCACTAAAAAAGTCGCAAGGCGAAGGGGAAAACCAATGTCACACTTTAAACCCAGTGTTCTTACATTAGCGCTAGCTGCTGCAGGGTTGGGAGGCGCTTTTTTTGTTCAGCCTCTGCAAGCAGCAGAAGATAAAAAAACACAAACCACAGTCGTGGCTGCTGAAGCCAGTAAAGTAGAAGCTGAAACTGATGAGCCAGAGATTGAGCGCATTGAGGTGACGGGGTATAGCCGTAGTCTTATCGACTCGCTTAACCAAAAGCGTTATGGCGATACGGTATCTGAGCAGTTAAGTAGTGATGATTTAGGCTCGCTTCCTGATGTTTCTATGGCGGACGCATTGACGCGCCTACCTGGAATATCCGCGGTACGTACTGGCGGACAAGCTGCAGAAATTAATATTCGTGGTATGTCGGGTGGGTTTGTATTTTCAACACTGAACGGCCGTGAGCAGGTCTCAACCAGTGGCAGTCGCAGCATTGAGTTTGACCAATACCCTTCAGAGCTTATTACATCAGCCGCCGTTTACAAATCACCTAAAGCTTCGTTAATTGAAGGCGGTGTCGCCGGAACGGTCGAGCTTGCCACCGCTAGCCCATTGGCTATTGATAAGCAACACAGCTTTGTTGCTAACGTGCGCGGCATGTACAACGATCGCGCCAGTGAGGTTTACGGCGCCGAGGACTATGGTCACCGCCTGAGCTTTTCTTATCAAGGTAAGTACTTTGACGACACCTTAGGTGTTGCATTGGGCTATGCCCGATTAGAGCAGCCCAGTGTGGCAACACAATTTATTGGTTTGGCTTATAACGATCTTAAAGATGTTGATGGGCTGGCAGATGATAGCAATGGACCGCAAGGTACAGATGCTGCTAAAGAATACATCAGTGAAGGCTTTGAAGTGCAGCACTTAGGTGGTGTTGAGACTCGAAATGGCTATATGGGCGCAATAGAATGGGCACCTAATGATACGTTTACCCTGAAGGCTGACGCTTTTGTGTCGCGTTTTGATAGCGAAGCATTTGCTCGAGGTTATCGAGTCAAGTTAGGCGGCCCTAACGCGGCGGTTGCTAACCCAGTGCTTGACGGTAATGCTGTTACCGGTGGTAACTTTAACCGCACCTCACAAAGCTATACTCGCGTTGAAATCGTCAATGACGATAACCAAGATTATGATGAAGTCGACAGCTTCGGCATTAACGGCACTTGGCAGGCTACTGACAATTTGAGTGTTTCCGCCGATGTGTCTTACTCTGCGGCTAAAAGTGATTTCAGAAATGGTTTGCTGTGGGCCAATGTCGCTGAAGATGCCACTTTAGACGCGCCAATTTTCGATGAAAATGTAGCGATTAATTACCAGTTAAACGGTTTAGACCTGCCTAACGTTGGCTTTAATCAAGCTGGAGCTTTTTCCGATATTGATAAGGTGATGGTCAGTAAGTATGGGATCTATCCTTTTGTCAATGAGGATGAAGTTAAAGCCTATCGGTTAGATTTTAAATATGAGCTAGATAACGACTACATTGCCTCGATTGAGTTTGGCGCACGCTACTCAGACAGAACCTACTCCAACGACCGTTCTGTATTTGAATATGGCAATGATGGCGCGTTTTCAGCTACTGAGCCGCCATTACGGTTAACTGATGACATGACCACAGTGGTAGATTGGGAGGGGGACTTCAACTACTTCCCGTCGTATTTAGCGATTGACTTAGATAAAGCGCTTGCTGCTTGGTTCCCTGATGGTACGCCTGAACCGGTGCAAACTTGGGGCAATGCCGATGGGGTTGATGATGCAAAAGGCTATACCAGCAACTACTCGTGGTCGGTACTGCAAAGTGGCGAAGTTTACGAAAAAATCTTAGCTGCTTATGTGATGGTTAATTTTGACATGGAGCTTGGCGATCTACCGATTACCGGTAACTTAGGTTTGCGTCGTGTTGACACTGACCAGTCAGCGACCCTGCTAGAGAACGTGAAAGGCGACCCTAGCTTAGGTGCTCAATATATTGTTGACGGTGTTGGTATTGTAAACAACTACTATGCGCCGACAATTAAAGGCATTGAATACACCGATTACCTACCATCACTGAACCTTAATTTTAAGGTAACGGATGACTCTCAAATCCGTTTTGCTGCGGCTAAAGTAATGTCTCGTCCACCTATTAACCGTTTAGCCGGTGATGCTAGTGCCAATGTTAGCGATGATGGGGTGATCAATGGTTCGAGCGAGAATAACCCTTTCTTAAAGCCGTTCTATGCCGATCAATATGATATCTCTTATGAGTATTACCTACCTGACGGCGCCATTGTCGCCGCACTGTTCTATAAAGATATCGACTCATTCATTGAAAAGTTAGCCATCGACAATTTTGACTTTGCTGGTAACGGCTTTAACGTGCCCGACAGCATCGAAGATCCTGTTAGTGGTGAGCTGATTGAAACTACTAATGGTGTTTACACGACAGCGGTAAACAACAATAAAGGCGGTTATATACGTGGTCTAGAGCTGGCATATACCCAAGTCTTTACTGCATTACCTGATGGCCTCAATGGTCTTGGGTTGAACTTAAGTTACTCCTACACTGAGAGTGAAGTCGAAACGACCACCACGCTTGGTGGTGATGAGCAAACGCAATCGCTGCCGGGCCTATCAAACAATGTAGCCAGTGCAACGCTGTTCTACTCCTATGAAGGCTTTGAAACCCGTGTTAGTGCTCGCTATCGAGATGAGTTCGTTTCTGAACAAGTTGCGATTAACAATCAGGTTGTCAATTTCGCTGCAGAAACCGTGGTTGATTACCAAGCCTCATATCAAATCAATGATGCTATAGGCGTGCTATTTCAAGTGAATAACCTTACCGATGAACCCACCAAAAGTTACTTTGGCAATGAAAGCCAAACCGGCACATTACAGTACTTTGGACGGGAGTTTTACCTGGGAATGACCTTCACGCTGTAGTGGCAGTTGTAAAAATTCAATCCAGGCAGGTCGTTGCATCAATCAGAAATAAAAAGACGCGGCTTGCTTAAATCAACGATTAAATAATTTAGGAGAAATCACTCATGTCGAGGATCTCTAATAATATCTCTCTTTTAGCACTGACTATCAGTGCGTTGAGTTTAGCGGGTTGTGGCGGAGATTCGTCAGAACCAGGTAGCGTATTACTTACTTGTAATGTACCAATGGTGCCGGATGCCGCTGGTACAAGTTGTGTTGCTCCTGAACCCATTAGTTGCCCAGCTCCAACGGTTCCCGATGAAAACAATGAGCAGTGTATTGTAGGCGCAGACCCAACTTTACCCGCGCCGGTATTCACCCCTGCCGCTAATCAAGCCGTAGTGTATTACAACAATGTACAGGACGCTGACAACAGCCCAAGTGACCCGACTTATGATGGTTATCGGTTGCACACTTGGAACAACGATACTTGCGATGCCTATGCTGCACCGTTCGATAGCTCCGATTGGGCCGACGGACACCAGTTTGATGGTATCGATCCTAACTACGGTGCCTACTGGATTGTGAATTTGAAAGAGGGTTATAGCGACTGCGGTAACTTCATTATTCACATTGGCACAGAAGGCTCGGGCAAGGCGCTTGGCGATGGCGATCTAAGCATGCCGCTGATGCAAGATGATGAAACATTTGTGCGAATGAACTTTACCCTGCACGGCGAACCGTCGGTTTTTGAATATCCGATATTAAGCTTAGGCGTGCAGCCGTTATCGATAACAGGCATGAGTGCACACTGGCTTGATGCTGACACACTCATTTGGAATCAAGATGATGCCGATATCAGTAACTTTAAGCTGCATTACTCTCTGAACGCAGATATTAGTGTTGAAGCGGAACCTGACCGAATACTTAATAGTGAAACTGTTGCCTTAACTGCTGTTGAACTTAGCGATGCGCAAAAAGCACTGATCCCGCATATGGCTGACTGGAAAGCCTACAGCACCAATCTAACCGCTGATGAAGCTAAAGCTATTGTCAAAGCACAATTGGTTGTCGCTGCCCATAACGGCGATGACGTGCCAGTGGCTGCGACCTTTGTGCAGGCCGCTAAAGTGCTAGATGCACTTTACACGGCAGGAGAAGCCGATGCCGATGAAGCTAAACTTGGGCTCGACTATAGCGATGGTAGTGTAACTGCTTCTGTGTGGGCGCCTACGGCTCAAGTGCTAAAACTTAATATCTACAACGCTGATAAGAGCTTAAATCGTAGCGAAGAGATGAGCTTTGATGCGATGACTGGGGTCTGGTCATTCAAAGGTGATATGAGCCTAGATAGGCTGTTTTACCGCTTTGAAGTGACGGTTTACCACCCTTTAACTAAACAGTTAGAGACGGTTGAAGCAACTGACCCATACTCGCTTAATGTGTCAACCAATGGACGTTACAGCCAATTTGTTAATCTAAGCGATGATGATTTAAAGCCTGAAGGTTGGGACGACCATAACGTCGCCACTATTAATAACCCTGAAGATGCGGTGATCTATGAAGGCCATGTACGCGATTTTAGCATTCGTGATGAAAGTACCTCTAAAGCGAACCGCGGTAAGTATTTAGCTTTTACTGAACAGGGCACAGCACCGGTTGAGCACCTTAAAAAGCTGGTGGCGAATGGTTTAACTCACTTCCACATGCTACCTGTTACTGATATCGCCAGTATCAACGAAGACAGTGCCGAGCGCATAGAGTTAACTGATACCTTAGGTATGTTGTGTGACAAAATTGATGATGTTGCGGATGCTTGTAGCACTCAAAATAAAGCCGCAACCATTGAAACGGTATTAGCTGACAGCCTACCGGGCTCAGCTGATGCACAGGCGATTGTTGAAGCCATGCGCGGCCTAGATGGCTTTAACTGGGGTTACGATCCACATCACTTTATCGCGCCAGAAGGCAGCTATGCCAGCTCAAGCGAAGGCACTGCACGAGTATTAGAGCTGCGAGCGATGAACAAAGCGCTGCATGATATGGGACTAAGAGTGGTGCTTGATGTAGTTTATAACCATACCAGCTCATCGGGACTTTGGGACAACTCAGTGCTCGATAAACTTGTACCGGGTTATTACCACCGTTATAACGAAGAGTCTGGCGTCATTGAGCGTTCAACTTGCTGTGAAAATACCGCGACCGAACACCGTATGATGGATAAATTTGTCAGTGACTCTATGGTGATTTTAGCTAAAGAGTACGGCTTTGATAGCTTTAGATTTGACGTGATGGGGCACATGCCTAAGCAGAGTATTCTCAATGCTCGCACTGCTGTACAAGTGGTTGATGCTGATAATTACTTCTATGGCGAAGGCTGGAACTTTGGCGAAGTCGCCGATAACCGATTATTTGAGCAAGCCACACAGGCCAATATGGCAGGCAGTGAAGTGGGTACCTTTAATGACCGTATTAGAGAGAGTGTCCGCGGCGGTAACCTGTTCAAAGTCGAAGCATCGGATGACGCGCTGCGTGACCAAGATACTTTACGTCTATCGATGGCCGGTAATCTTAAAAACTACATCCTTAAAGATTTTAATGGCAATTCGGCAAAGGGCAGCAGCTTTAGCTGGAATAGCCAGCCAACGGCTTACACTTTAGATCCTGCCGACAGTATTAACTATGTCTCTAAACATGATAACGAAACTCTGTGGGATAACCTGCAATATAAAAATCCAATTGGCATGAGCTTAGATGAGCGTGTGCGGGTGCAGAATATCGCCGCGACATTGCCGTTACTCAGTCAAGGGATCCCATTCTTACAAATGGGAGGAGACCTACTAAGATCGAAATCAATGGACAGAAATAGTTATGACTCAGGAGACTGGTTTAACTGGGTTGATTTCACTAAAAATAGCCATAACTGGAACGTTGGTTTACCTCGAAAACAGGATAATGAAGCTAAGTGGCAGCAGATTACTGGGATCTCGGCCAACCCTAATGTGGCTGCATCAATGTCTGAAATTGAGATGGCTTCTAATGTCTTTAACGAGTTCTTAAATATTCGCAGTCAGAGCCCGTTATTTAGACTAACAACTGAAGCAGAGATCATAGAGCGTGTCGGTTTCCATAACGTTGGTAAGCGTCAAACTCAAGGTGTGATTGTGATGAGTATTGATGATGGCACTGACTTGGTTGACTTAGACCCTGCTATCGATGCGTTGGTCGTGATGGTCAATGCTAGTGGCAATGAGGTCAGCCACACTATACCGACAGCAATAGGCTTTGAGCTCCATCCAACATTAATGTCGTCGGTTGACTCTACTGTAACTGGGGCAAGTTTTAGCGCCGGAGAAGGGGAAGGTAGCTTTACCGTACCAGCTTATACCAGTGCTGTCTTTGTTAAAGCGCAGGGAGATGCACAAGGTGCTGGCTTAGCTGCTAACGCTACTGTTGGCGCACCAGATGTGGTGCCGTTTGGCAGCACCGAAGTCTTTGTGCGTGGTGGTATGAACGATTGGGGCGAAACTGAACAGTTAACTTACGTTGGAGATGGCGAGTACCGCATTGCGATTACTTTAGCCGCTGGCGACTATGAGTTTAAAGTTGCCTCAGCTGATTGGAGCAGCGTTGATTTTGGTGGGCTATCCGCTGAAGAGGCACAAGTTGAAGAGGGTATCGATGAGCCATTAACGCGCTCTGGTGCAAACTTACATTTTACTGCAGCTATCGATGCGACCTATGTGTTCTCGTTTAATGCAGCTGATAAAGAGGCACCGATCCTTAAGGTCTACAACGAAGAGCCTTTTGTTGGTACAGAAGTGTTTGTTCGAGGAGTCATGAATGGTTGGGGCACCGACGATGCGTTAACTTACATGGGCGCAGGTGTTTATCGCGCTGATATTTCATTAGCTGCCGGTAACCATGAGTTTAAGGTGGCATCCGATGACTGGTCGACAGTGGACTATGGTTCTGGAGAATCAGACGCCGCGGTTAGCATTGATGTGGCTGAGTTGCTGGCTGTTAGTGGCGCCAACATGACCTTTGAAGCGGGTGAAGCAACGACTTATGCGTTTATATTTGATGCATCAAATCGAGACGAGATCACCTTAACGGTGTTTAAAGCTGAGATGTTTGCTGGTAATGCCGTTTACATTCGTGGTGGCATGAATGGCTGGGGTGAGGTCGATGCCTTTAGCTATCAAGGCATGTCTACCTACACTGTCGATATCGCGCTAGAGGTAGGTGATAATGAATTTAAGATAGCTACCGGCGATTGGTCTGCGGTTGATTTAGGCGCGGCGGCTGAACAGGAGAATGTATCGCTTGATATCGGACAAGTTTTAGCCTCAAAAGGCGCGAATATGCATCTGAATATTACCGATGCTGGGACTTATAAATTTACCGTAACAGGACCCGATCCAAAGGCTTCAATATTCAGTGTCAGCAAGGTAAATTAGCGCTAAGTGTTTGATGTGAAAAAAAGCACTCATTTATTTTAAATTTATTTGTCAAAAGCGAGCTAAAGCTGGTTTTTTTGTCTAAATTAGTAGGAGGTAATTTTGATTAAGAGTGTGTGGTTTATTGCTCGTTAGTCAGTAATTGTTCAATTCGCATATGTTTTAACCATAGTAAAATGACAAATTTATTAAAAACTGAAAATATTATTTTTTTGACTTTACTGATAGGCTCTGGGCTGCAGCGATTAGTGACAATTTTTGAGCAATAATTTGCGTAAATTTTTATTAATAAAGCTTGTAATTTAGCGCGCTAACCCCAAATGTATTAGAAGAAGTCATTGTAAAAAGGAAAACCTATGAAAATAAATCTTTCTGGTCACCACGTTGATGTAACTGATGTTGTTAAGCAGCATGTCCAAGAGAAGTTTTCGAAGATAGAGAGTCATTTTCCAACCCTGATCGCACTTGATATTATCATTGCTAAAGAGCATGGCGAATTCCAGGTTGAAATTAGAACCAATTATGAGGGAAGTCGAATTTCATCGTCAGGTACCGATTCTGTCATGTACCCAGCGATAACCAGCGCAGCTAAAAAACTCGATGCGGCACTAAAGCATCGTAAAGGCCAACTAAAGGCTGATCTTCATTCAAAGCCAGTGGTTACTACTCCAGAAATTGCCCATGAAAAAGTTCAAGAGATGAACTTAAGCTAAAAGAGCAGTTTTTAATACGATCGCCCCGCGCTAATTAATTAGCACGGGGCTTTTTTATGCTAGGTTTCTACTTCATCAGACTCAGATTTAGAAAACACTGTACGGTTATCTTTTGGTGGTGGTGTCCAGCCACGTTCCATTTTGGAAAAGCTACGATAACGTTCATCTTTCATTGCTGCACTGAGTGTTTCTTCCAACTGAATAAACATGTCGCGGTAATGCACCAAGTGTTTATCATCTTCTGCGAACATCTTCCAAGATTCATAGAGAGTATCTTTATGAGTCATTTCAGTTTCAAAAAAGATAGCTCGTTGTTGCTCTGCTTTAAAGGGGTGTACCCCTAGTTTGGTTAACGCATGTTTACCTAGTTGCAATGCAGAATGAAAGGTCTCACTGACCATAAAGTCAGCCCCCGCTTTGCGTAGGCGATATAAATTACTCCTATCAAAAGCTCGGGCAAGCACGATGACATTAGGGTAGGTATGCTTGATATATTCCGTTAGCTCAACAGCTCTATCTGGGTTATCGATAGCAATGACTAGCATTTTGGCTTCAGCAATCCCTGCTGTATGCAGCAAATCTGGCTGTGTTGCATCGCCATAGTAACTTTTGGTTTTGATTTTTCTGAGATTTTCAACTTGCTGGGCTTCATGGTCGAGTACCACGGTTTTAAACCCATTGGTCACAAGCAGACGATTGACGACCTGACCGAAGCGACCAACGCCTGCGATGATAACAGTGCCCTTCTCGTCGATAGTATCAGGGTCACGGGTGTTTTCTGACTGCTCATAGCGCGGCAAGATCACTTTGTCATAGAAAATGAAGAGCCCCGGAGTGAGGAACATGGATATCGCAACGACAAGCGATAACATTTGTGCCAAATCAACGGGAATGACATGGTTTTGCACGGTGTAGCTCAGTAGTACAAAACCAAATTCACCGGCTTGTGCAAGACTCAATGCAAACAGCCAACGATCGCTATTCTTGATTTTGAAGATCATCGCCAGCAAAAGTAGTACAAGTGCCTTAATTAACATCACTGCTAATGTTATCGCCATTACCGGTCCGATATTGCTGGCGAGCACGGTAAAATCTATCCCTGCGCCGACGGTAATGAAAAATAGACCGAGCAGTAGCCCTTTAAAGGGTTCAATGACCGACTCAAGTTCATGCCTAAATTCACTGTTAGCTAGCACAACGCCTGCTAAGAAAGTGCCTAAAGCAGGTGACAGCCCCACAAGACTCATTAGCGCGGCAATTCCTATGACTAACATTAGCGCCGTAGCGGTAAAAATCTCGCGCAAATTAGAGCTGGCAACATAGCGAAATAGTGGCCGACTCAGATAGTTACCACCTACGACAACAGAAGCAATAGCTAGCAGTACCACAATGCCGTACGCCCAACCTGGAAGTCCTGCAACTAAAGACATCTCTTCATGGTGCTCCGCAGCCGATGCTGCGGCAGATTGCGCCTTCTCGACCAGCTCTGGCAATGCAAGTAATGGAATAAACGCCAACATAGGAATAACGGCAATATCTTGAAACAGCAGTACTGAGAATGCGTTTTTACCACCTTCAGTTTTTGTGAGATTTTTTTCGTTAAAGGTCTGCAGTACGATAGCGGTGGATGATAATGAAAATATCATCCCCACGGTAAGTGCTACGGTCCAAGTTAAACCAAATGTTAGCGCGATTCCCATCACCACAAATGTTGATAGGGCAACTTGCAATCCACCAAGCCCCATTAGTTTATGTCGCATATCCCATAACATTCGTGGCTCAAGCTCTAGACCCACGAGGAATAGCATCATCACCACGCCAAACTCAGCAAAGTGTTGCAAAGTGTTGGTTTCACTGCCGACGAGGCCAGCTATAGGGCCGATGACAACACCGGCGATGAGATAGCCTAATACCGAGCCTAAACCTAATCGTTTAGCTAGAGGGACGGCAATAACGGCAGCTGATAGATAGATAAAAGCTTGGATAAAGTAAGCAGTCATTATCAATCCTTTATTAGCGTGAGTAGGTTTTCGTTGAGTTTCGGCAATGTACTGGCGTGTGCAATATCTAAGGTGTCATTAGATAGCGCTGTTAATACTCTTTGCCAATCTTCGATGTGAGATTGCAATCGATTCTCTTCAAAGGCACTGCGGGCACAAAATAGTGCAAAAGGCGCTAGATAGGTCATACCTGTAAGGCATGCTGTTTGCTCTAGCGGAGATAACAACTCCCTTAAAGTGAAACTGTTATAACCGTCGTGCTGATAAGCGGTCTCACTACCTCCTGCACTGATTGCGCATAAGAAGGTTTTACCTTTTAAGGCATTACCATCAGCACCATAGGCAAAGTTATATTCGAGCACAAGATCTTGCCACTCTTTTAGGATCGCTGGCGTTGAGTACCAGTACAGCGGAAACATAAATACAATGACGTCATGCTCAATCAGACGTTGTTGTTCTTTATCGATGTTGATCCTAAATGTTGGATATTCAGCATAAAGATCGACGGCGGTTACATTGTGCTGATGCTGAGTCGCGTCAAATAGCGGTTTGTTGATCTCTGAGCGTTCTTGAGAGGGGTGTGCATAAAGAACAAGAATTTTTTTTGTTGCTTCAACCATTGTTAATCCAGTTAAGCCATCCTAATTACTTGTTATTTAATCTAGCACATTGAGCTAGAAGCAATAACAATCTTCAGAGATAAACTAGGTTCTGTTGATCTTTCATGGTTGTTTTTGCCACAGCATATTGGTTATTTTGGCAAGCCCAAGGCTATGCGGTTTAGTCATGCTGCACAAATCAGCTACAACACGCTTTCGCTTCGTTAGCTAAGCGTCATCGCTCAAGTCATGTCCTAAATGGATTGAGCTCGAACAAAAACTAAGATTAAAAAATCTACAACCAGTCGTAATAAGTTCAATACGCTGCGTTACTCTGACACTCTATTGTTTGAGTATCATTTACAGTCTTGTAGGTTTCGCCCAGCGTCGAGCGCTTCTGCACGCACAATGTCGATCGATTTATCGGCTTTCACACCAATGCGGTTATCTTTAAAAATGTTGATTTCGATTTCACCTAACGAGTTGCCATGTTCATCGTAGACATTACTTAAAATTATCGCGCTATTTACGGAGCGGGTGAGAATTAACATAATACATCCTTGAATATGAACTACAGCTTCTAGTCTAGACTAATATGTAAACCGTCGAGCTGTAATTTGAAGACTTATTTAGTTATTTCCTCTACATCATCTAACCGTTCTAAGTAATTTTGTTAATGAATACTGCAAATTATAGTTTAATCGATTAGCTGGGTATTTTTGGGAGCAAACCTGTAACGAGTCATTCGAAAGAGCGCTAAGCCAATGTTTTGTACCTATAAAGGAATAATCAAATCAGACAGATAACTACGTAGTTCACAGAAGTCAGAAACAACTTCGATATCATTTGTTATCGAAAATATTGCTCGATACACTAGTGCTATTATTTAAAGGTATATTTAAAATGCCTGTTAAAGATTAAGGCTTAATAATGCTAAATATTGATGATCCAGCGGCAACAGAGAAAATTCCTGCTTTGTTCCGATTAGGCTTTAGGCCGTTTTTTCTTGGTGGAGCAACGGTGGCGATGCTGTTTGTGCCGCTTTGGTTAGTGACTTGGTTTTATCCTGATTACAGCCTTTTCCAAACAGACTTTTGGGTAAAAGTAGTGCCGCTATGGTGGCACCCCCATGAGATGCTTTTTGGTTTTGCATTAGCAATCGTTTGCGGCTTTTTGCTGACATCAGTGCAAACATGGACTAACCAACCCGGTATGAAAGGTTGGGCATTGGCGCTAACGTTTGGCTGTTGGCTGCTTGCCAGAATAATGTTATTGCTGCCTGTCTCTATTCCGTTATGGTTGCCAGCGATATTCGACTCTCTGTTTATTGGACTAACAGCTATCAAGCTGTGGCGCTGTATCTACAAAGTTAAGCAATGGCATAACATCGGCTTTCCTATCATGTTACTGGCGGCATTATCGATAAACTTGCTCAGTTATTACGCGTTAAGTACTCGAGATTTCTCCCTTAGTCTGCAAATTTGGCAAGCGATGATCTGGTGGTTAGGCTTACTGATCACTATTGTTGGCGGCCGTGTTATTCCATTTTTCACCGCGATAAAGATCAAGCAAACTAAGCCGACTCCAATCGCTCTACTGGAAAAAAGCTTAATTGTGGTGATGATAGTGTTAGTCATTCAGGCAATGACTAAAGTGCTACCACAGGGTATTGAGCAGGGGTTATTAATGCTTGCTGGTGCGCTGCACCTTGGTCGTTGGCTGCGTTGGTTCCCACACAAAACGCTAAAAGAACCTATGCTCTGGTCACTGCATATCGCTTACCTATTCCTGCCTATCACTCTATTCGCACTTGCTGCCAATATTGATGATTCTATGGCTTACCGCCATTTAATCCACTTGTTTGCCATAGGCACTTTGGCTGGAATTTGCTTGTCGATGATTTCAAGGGTATCTCTAGGTCATACAAGTAGAAATATCTATCAAGGTCCTAAGATGGCTGTTGCCTTCTTATGTATTCCTATTGCTGCAGTGCTTCGGTCTTTAATGCCGATCATAGCACCCGATTATTATCAATTATGGTTGTGGTTAGCCGGAGCATTTTGGTCGTTAGCTTTTGCGATGTTTGTGGTGAACTATGCTTCAATATTGTCTAAGCCGCGCATCGATGGTCGACCTGGATAATGCTGCTAACTTGAGCTTAGCAATATTGAATGAATATAAAAATTAGTTAAAAAAATGAGAATGAGATGAGTGTAAAAATGCTAGTAAATGTCGTTAAAACTGCAGGGTTAGTGTCGCTTCTTTGCATGACCAGTTTGACCCAAGCGTCAGAGCCAAGTGCTGCCGCTAAAGAGCAAGCTGCCCGTGATGCGAGCTTAAAACAGAAGTTCCCAGTTCAATATGAGAGCTGGCTGGAGACTTCGGAGCAGACCGAGCGTGAAGATATGTTGGCAAGTTATCCCGCTGCCATTATCTTGTGGGCCGGCTCCTCTTTTGCGAAAGAGTACAACAGCCCTAGAGGCCATCACTTTGCGGTAGCTGATGTTACTCATACTCTGCGAACTGGCGTGCCGCCTAAAGCTGGTGATAAAGGTTTGTCTGCCAGTTGCTGGACGTGTAAAACACCTGATGCTCCGCGGTTAATGAATGAGCTGGGCATTGAGGGTTTTTCAGCTAAGAACTTTACTGATGTCGGTAAAGAGGTTAATAGCGTTGTTTACTGCACTGATTGTCATGTGGATGGTAAGGCAGAGCTTGCATTGCCGAGGCCACATGCCCAGGATGCGATGGCAAAAGTACACCTTCCTTTTGATAAGCAGAATAACAACATGAAGGGCGCACAGGTTTGTGGTCAATGTCATGTCACTTATTACTTTCAGCCTGAGCGCAGCAATAAAGTTAATATCCCTTGGATCTTTGGTAATAACGTCGATGATATTGAAAAGTACTACGACACCCGTCGATTTTATGAATGGATCCATCCTATCTCTCAAACGCCTATCTTAAAGGCGCGTCATCCTGAGTTTGAGCACTGGAGTCGCAGTAAGCATGCTGAAGCGGGAGTTACCTGTATTACTTGTCATATGCCAGAAACAACTGATGAGCAAGGTAATAGCTTTACAAGCCACAAGGTAAGTAAAGCACTGGATCACTTTAATGAGGTATGCCAGAGCTGCCACAAGAGTGAGAACAAAATCATTAGTGCACTCGATAAAAACAAGGCAACGATCGATGCTAAAGCACGCGAGGTAGAAGGGTTATTAGTTAAGGCACACTATGAAGCTGCAGCGGCTTGGGATGCTGGAGCAACATGGCCAGTGATGAACGACGCCATTATGGCTATTCGCCACTCTCAATGGCGCTGGGACTTTGCGATGGCCTCACATGGTTTGTATGCTCATAACCCTGAAGAGGGGAATGCGCTGCTTGATATGGCACTAAGACAAGTAAAATATGCCCGTACATCTCTTGATGAAATTTTGAAGAAGTTCGATGTAAAGAGTGTTAACTACCCTGATATCAGTAGTAAAGCCTCTGCTCATGCTGCAGTAGGTATTGAGCTTGAAAAGCTAACTGAAGCGAAGAAGAAGTTTATTAAAGAAGATGTCGATAAGAATTGGTCTGAAGTAACCAAGTACGGATACGAGTAACTAATTTAGTCATCTTAAGTGATACAAAAGCCAGCTGAATGGTTAATTTAGCTGGCTTTTTTGTGGGCTATAAAAACTAAATGCTAAGTAATACCAATCAGTATAAGAAGTTGATCTACTCAGAGCGTTTTTGGCACGCTAATTCAAGGCAGGCTAATTCAAAGTGAGTAATGACACAATGGTTGTTCCCTTATGAGTTTATTC
>NZ_JBFRMK010000252.1:0-578 GCF_041470405.1 Shewanella sp. 10N.286.45.A1 | reverse complement strand
CAAGGTGTTTTTTCAATTTGCTGTAAACATCAGCAGGGGTGATGGGCTTAAAGATGTAATCTTGAGCACCTAACCTTAATGCTAAGTTTTCATCTGAATTTTCATTTAAGCTACTAATAATAATGACTGGGATCGCACGAGTTAAGTCATTATCCCTGATGTCTTTTAGCACTTGATAACCATTTTTATCTGGCATCATAATGTCGAGGAAAATACAGTTTGGTTGCAAACTGGTGGCAAGTTCTGTGGTTTGAATGCCTGAGTTAGCTGTGGTGACATGATAATCATCACCTAAAATTGACAGTAAAAGGCTTGAGCAGATTGGGTCGTCATCAATCACTAATATTTTGGGTTTTTCCATAGTCAGATTTACCTTTATTTCATATCTAATGATTTAGTTTTTACCGTATCATTTTAATCTGTTAGTGGCTAATTTTAAAAGGGCTTAAGTGGCTAAATAACTCGTTTTTTATAGCTAGATAATCAGTGTGAAAGCCCTTTATTTTTACGACATCTAGCTAAATATGCGAAATACTACACTAATCTACTTGTACTCGTGCTGAACGGGTCAAATGCTT
>NZ_JBFRMK010000251.1:0-4705 GCF_041470405.1 Shewanella sp. 10N.286.45.A1 | reverse complement strand
AATAAACTCATAAGGGAATAACCATTGTATCATCACTCACTTTGGATTAGCCTACCTTGAGTTAGTTCGCCAAAAACACTCTGAGTAGAGCAACTACTTATACTGATTGGTATCAGTCGTATATCCAAACCCCATAGCCAAGCATAGAGCGTGTTGCCCATTTTTTACCTCAGTCGCACTACGTGAGCCCCTCAGACTTTGCTTTCAGCACTTTTTCCAACCGAATGAATACTTCATGTAAATAGTGTTAGATCCCATAACTTAAAAACGACCCGTAGGTCGTTTCATTTCGTTTAGCGACTTGGCTGCATCTACACTGCTGCGTGGAGGTTTAGCTGATTCTGAAACGGCTCTGCCCAACGTAATAATTCAACGCGATTACGGGCATGGGTTTTTCTGAAAATCGATGAAATGTGCGCTTTGACAGTGTGCTCACTAATACACAGGCCTTCGGCAATCTCTTTATTACGTGCGCCACTTGATACCAGTTGAATGATTGTTTTCTCACGGCGGGTTAACTGTTGAAATGATTCTGAACCTTCGGTTGATAACTGCAAAGGTTTATCAATTTGGTTAACTAATTGACGGAAAACTCGGCTTATCAAAGTTCTGTCATACCAAAGCTCGTCTGCCAGTATTTTTCGTAAACCCGTAAGCTGCAAGTCCATCCGTTGATCTGAGAAAAGCAACCCTCTAACACCCAATAGCAGCGCAGACTCTTCATCTAACGAATCTTTTGTTACGTCATAAAGCGCCACAGGAACATGCTTAACCAATTGTGCAGCAACCAAAGGAATACCGTTACAATCGATCGCAGCACCCTGTTGAGAAATGAGGTAAAAACTGCGGCTACCACTAGGTTCCAACTGTTCAATATCTGAAATAACTCGCGTTTTCAGCCCAATTGACTCAGCAAGCATGGCTAGGTGACAAGGGGTTGGCACCAGGTGAAGGAATACTACCTCATCAATATCGTTCATCACTTCTCTCCCTGAAAAGTTTCGCTTAATCCATTCAATTCAAAACAGCCTAAACACAGTTTAAAGCGTAATATAGCTGTAAAGCTGACAATACCAGTCTACATAGAGTTGTTCTAGTAATAAAGTATGCTTAATGAAATTAACTTGGTAATAGCAGTACAATCATTAACTTTACTGCTGTTTATAGTGTTAATCACTAATTTTTACCCTTTAGCTTGCATGTTCATCTTCAATGCAATTAATTTATCTTGATAGCGGCTCAATAACACGATTGCAGATATCGCCCCAACTAATGCCATTGCCATATCCGATTGCGTATCCCAGACATACCCTTGAGTACCTAAAAATGCCTCAGCATCTTCACCTGTAAGCTCTGCTACCCACCACTCTATAAGCTCATAAAAAGCAGAAAAGGCTAAGGTAAAGCACACCGCCAAAAAGTTACACCACGCTCCCACTTTGACAACATTAAGACGAATAAACACCTCGCGTGCCAATAAGACAGGTACAAATCCTTGGGCTAAGTGGCCCACTTTGTCATAGTTATTACGGCTGCCCCCAGTCCATTCGGCTATCCAATCAAACAAAGGTACTTCGGCGTAAGTGTAATGACCGCCAACCATTAAGATCACACAGTGAATTAAAATTAAGACATAAGCTAAACTCGTAAGCGGAAAACTTTTACGAGTGAAAGCAAGTAAAGGTAATGCGATTAATGCAGGTAGAACCTCTAAAAACCAAGTGAACTGATCTTTAGGCTCAACAGCAGACCAAGCTAACACCACAAAAAAGATAACTAGCCATAAAACGCTTTTATTCAAAATATCTCCCCCATATAAGATATTGTTCTAAATTTAGAATAAACACTTTAGCCATCTAGCCCTCTACAGCGAGCAAAAAAAGTGCTACTTTGTTCAAACCCAGACTACCTGAAGCTCTAAAATTGTGTGGAAGTTTAACAAACTTTAGCCAAATCATTGATTACTGGTAATGGCTAACCCCTTACCAAAATCAAATACAAACTATGAAGTAGGTTAAAACCTCGCGATGAACGCCTTGCATTACTTAACTTCGCTGTTGCATTATCTCAGCAAGGAGCAGCAACTCCACGGTAATGCACTTCAGCAGAAAGTTAATGCTGGTGCTCGGCAAAAAGTATCTTCCGGTGGTTTAGGTATATCAATTGACAGTCTATACCGAAACCATGCTAACGCTTGAATTTAGTCGTCTCAACTGTGAAGCGCGGTATAAAAAATACAAATAAACCAAAAGGGTACATAAATCATGGCGAAACACTCGCTGGACAAGGATAAGATTAAAATCCTGCTGTTGGAAGGCGTCCACCAATCTGCGGTAGATGTATTCGAACGAGCTGGTTATACCAATATTGAGTACCATAAGGCTGCTTTGAGCGAAGAGGCACTACTCTCTTCGGTTAAGGATGCCCATTTTGTTGGTATTCGCTCCCGTACCCAACTGACTGAATCCGTATTAGCCCAAGCAGAGAAACTTGTCGGTATAGGTTGTTTCTGTATTGGCACCAATCAAGTGAGTCTAGCTGCCGCAGAAAAGCTAGGAGTTCCAGTTTTCAACGCTCCTTTTTCTAATACACGAAGTGTAGCTGAACTAGTGCTAGGCGAGATCATCATGTTACTGCGTGGGATCCCCCAGCGTAATGCGATGGCGCACCGTGGTGGCTGGCTCAAAAGTGCCGCCGGTAGTTATGAAGCCCGTGGAAAAACCCTTGGGGTGATTGGCTACGGCCATATTGGCACCCAGCTAGGTATTTTGGCCGAAACCTTAGGTATGCGCGTTATCTTTTTCGATATTGAAGATAAGCTGCCACTGGGTAATGCGCAACAGGTGCACTCCATGGAACAGTTATTGTCCCTAGCTGATGTAGTTAGTTTGCATGTACCTGAAACACCGCAAACAAAAGAGATGATAGCTCACGCTGAACTGGCTTGCATGCGCAAAGGTAGCATATTGATTAATGCTTCTCGCGGCACAGTGGTCGACATTGATGCCCTAGCAGCCTCGCTAAAAGAGCAGCATTTAGCAGGCGCTGCTATAGATGTATTCCCAGTTGAACCTAAGTCAAACAACGATGAGTTTATTAGCCCGCTACGTGGACTGGATAACGTGCTACTGACTCCACATGTTGGTGGTAGTACTGCTGAAGCCCAAGAGAATATCGGTATTGAGGTTGCTGGCAAGCTTGCTAAGTACTCAGATAATGGTTCAACGATGACTGCCGTTAACTTCCCTGAAGTGTCTTTAGCACAACATTCTGGAACCTCACGCTTGCTGCATATTCACCGTAATAGACCAGGTATTCTAATCCAGATTAACTTGGCATTTGCAGAGAAAGGCATCAACATCGCCGCACAATACCTGCAAACAACGGCAGAAATTGGCTATGTGGTGATGGAAGTTGATTCCGATAAAGCCGATGAAGCGCTAATCGAAATGCAAGCGATTGAAGGCACGATTAGAACTCGACTGCTGCACTAGCTAAGATAGAGAATATAGCTATAACCTTTAGGGCTGCTCAATTACGTTGAGCAACCCTAAATATATTTAACCGAATTAGTATAAACAAGATAGATGCAACTTTTCGCCGCCATTGATTAGCGGTACAATCATTGCTCTTCTGGTTAAACTCTTGGACTCGCTCATGACCTTGTCAACTTCTCAGCCAAACTGGCCTTTAAACGGACAGCAACCTGCCTTAATGGTTTCTCACCTGTCTCATCTTGGTTTAATGTCGGTAACCGGTGAACAGGGGCGTAGCTTTATTCATGGCCAAGTCACTACCGATATTAGCTCGCTCGAAGCAGAGCAATGGCGATGGGGCGCACACTGCGATCCTAAAGGAAAGATGTTAGCAACGTTTAGAACCTTTGCCAAAAACGACACCCTATTTATGATGATGCCAAAGCAGACCTTGGCATTAGATCTACCGCAACTACAAAAATATGCAGTGTTTAGTAAGGCTGAGCTTACAGATGTGAGTGAGCAATGGTTAATCCTAGGTGTTGCCGGCGAACAAGCTGCAAGCTGGTTAACGGCAAAGTTTGGTGAACTCAATGCAGAGCTAACGCTTATCGATAATGGCATGGTTCTACAAGATAATGGCCGTTTCATTGTAGCTGTAGAGCAAAGTAAAGTTGATACCACAAGCCTACTTGCCGATGTTAGCGTTTTTGATGCGACCGCTTGGCAAGCACTAGAGATCCTTGCTGGCTACCCTAACATTGGTGCAACCCATAGTGCGCAGTTCGTGCCACAGATGTGTAACTTACAAGCGATCGATGGTATCAGCTTCAATAAAGGGTGCTACATGGGGCAAGAGACCATTGCTAGGATGAAGTACCGAGGTGGCAATAAACGTGCCCTCTATATCGTCAGCGGCAATACCTCTGCAACATTGAACAACGAAAGCGTATTAGAGATTGCACTAGAAGAGGGAGCTGGCTTCCGTCGTGCTGGTACTATTATTGAAAGCGTACAGCGTGATCAACAAGTACTACTTACCGCAGTACTAGCCAATGACACCCCGCTAGACGCAAGCTTAAGAATTGCCGACGATGAAGCATCACAATTACGCATAATTGAGCTGCCATACTCTTTAGAAGACAGTGAGTAATATTATAAATAAATTAAAAATGGCGCTCATTGAGCGCCTTTTTTATGGATGGTATTCAGCTTATACCAATCAGTAT
>NZ_JBFRMK010000250.1:0-359 GCF_041470405.1 Shewanella sp. 10N.286.45.A1 | reverse complement strand
CCAAGGCTGTCGAACTCGGTAAGTCGGTTGATAGAGGTACGCGCTAAAGCTTCAGAAAGTTCCATAAAAAATCCAGTACAAAGAAGAGTCTGTACTGGATTTTGAAGCATTGTAAAGATCGGTCAACCGATCATATTGGCCTTAACTGATCGGCATTACGCAATTGCGGGGCTTTTTGTTTGTTATGCTTTTTTAGTCGATCCTTTGGAGATTTATCTATGCAGTTAGAAACTGCTAAAACGTAAGGTCTGCAAGACGGTCCCCATCGCTGAGGTGAAAATGCCGAGATAAGTTAAGTACAGATGGCTTTTAGGTGAGAGTAATACCAATCAGTATAAGCAGTTGATCTACTCAGAGCG
>NZ_JBFRMK010000249.1:25718-26224 GCF_041470405.1 Shewanella sp. 10N.286.45.A1 | reverse complement strand
TGCCAAGGTATAGGTCATCGGTTCGAACCCGATATGTCGCTCCAATTTCAAACTTATTGAATGACCAAATTCGATAAGTAAAAAGATTTACGCGACATTAGCTCAGTTGGTAGAGCGATACCTTGCCAAGGTATAGGTCATCAGTTCGAACCTGATATGTCGCTCCAATTTCAAAGATTATGCGACATTAGCTCAGTTGGTAGAGCGATACCTTGCCAAGGTATAGGTCATCAGTTCGAACCTGATATGTCGCTCCAATCTTCCTTTTCCAAAAGCTAAACCCCTCAAAAAATAACTAAAGTGAAAAACACTGCAGCAAAATATATTTGTAGCTCAGCTGTGCTTGTAGATAAAGTTGATACCTTTTTGTTGTCAAGGTATAGGTCATCAGTTCGAACCCGCTGTTGTTTAAGTCAAAAGCTCGCTCCAATCTTCCTTTTCCAAAGGCTAAAACCCTCAAAAAATAACTAAAGTCAAAAACACTGCGGCAAAATATATTTGTAGCT
>NZ_JBFRMK010000249.1:0-24922 GCF_041470405.1 Shewanella sp. 10N.286.45.A1 | reverse complement strand
AAATATATTTGTAGCTCAGTTGTGCTTGTAGATAAAGTTGATACCCTTTTTTGCCAAGGTATAGGTCATGGGTTATACCTCATGGGTTATAGCTCATCGGTTCGAACCCACCATTGTTTAAGCCCAACGCTCGTTCCAACCTCCAGTTTCAATACCTTTTCTTTCAAGCTTGCGCTAAAGATGTCTCTATGAGGTACTTCATGCACTAAACTTTTTATTGAGGAAAAAGCGATTTTAAATTGAAGGGAACAAGTTGGAGTGTTTGTTGCGATAGTGTGATCAAGCGCTAGTTTCTTTAATAATCTCTAAAGTAGGCGTGTTTGGAATAGACAAAACATGACAGCCTTCAAACCTTCAGTGTTTTGTTCAGACCATAATAGTATCAGACTAATTTTTAGCTTGTCACCGAAAGTGCGAGCGATAGGAGAGCGGTATATGCGTATTCAACAACTTAGTGAGCTTATAGATTATGTAGCGACTTGTCGCCTTGAGATGGCTCAGCTATATAGTCGTTTACATACCCAAGCGGATTCTTCACGAGTAAAGTTAATGCTAGAGTATTTTCAGCATCATCAGCGCCAGACAGCTGAAAAACTAGAAAATTATATCGATGAAGCGCCTAAGAAAATACTCGATACTTGGTATAAAGATATCGTTTTTGAAGACTTTGTTTCTCGTTGTCAAAAACAGACTTTACCCGCCAATATGACCGAAGATGATGTTTTAGAGCTACATCTAGAGCTCGATAATAAGCTGATAGGCTTAATCGAAAAAACCTCTTTGTCTTCAGGTTGTAGCGAAACGAAAGGCGCACTTGAAGATTTAGTCAGAGTAGAAAAAATCCAACAACAACGATTAGTGCATAGCAGTATTCGTATGGATGATATTTGATTTAATAGATCAATGATCTATTTACTTAAGGCACCGAATGGTGCCTTTTTTGATCTAAATAAACGCTAATGCAACTCTTTATTTGTGTTAGATCAAACTATTGAGATTTAAACGTTATGTGAATGAACAATTCATATGCGTTTCAGTCTGATTAGCTACTATTCTAATTTGGTTGAAGTTCAGTTCTAGGAAAAGCTTAATGAGCGAAAAGTATTTATCAGCATTATTATCAGTGTATTCAGCCGAACAAGTGAAGCAGGCTGAAATTACTGCTGTCAAAGATAGCGATATAAGCCTTTTTAATCTGGTAGAGCGGGCTGCGTCAGCGGTATTTGAACAACTTCAATCAATCGATATCCCCACTAAGTCTGTTTTAATCCTCGCTGGGCATGGCAATAATGGTGCCGATGCTTACACCACTGCTGCAATGTTGATTAAGGCAGGTTGGTCAGTTTGTTTACAAGCCTCTGTTGCGCAAAAGCCATCTGAGGAGCTAGTGCGGGCAATCGCAGAGTTTGAGGAGGCGGGCGGTTACAGCACAGCTTTTAATATTGAAAAAATAACTCAAGCGAATGTGATTATCGACGGCCTGCTAGGCACAGGAGTCAAAGGAGAGCTAAGTGATGAACTCGTCTCTATTATTAATGCTGTAAATAACAGTGTAGCGTGGGTATTGTCACTCGATGTTCCATCTGGGATTGAACCTAATACAGGCTGGGCGAGACAGGTGGCGATTGAAGCCAATATGACACTGACTTTTGGTGCTATTAAGCAAGGCTTATTGACTAGTCAGGCTCGCCACTGCTGCGGAGAGTTAATATTAGCGGATATAGGGTTGTCTCCCTATTTGCCTCAAAGTAACCTAAAAAAATTAGTCAGTGACGATCTGCCAAAGGTTTTCAAACCGAGAAGAAGAGATTCTCACAAAGGCGACAGCGGCAAAGTCACGGTGATTGGTGGTGACTTTGGTATGTCTGGTGCGGTGCGACTGGCGTCTGAATCCAGTTTGAGAAGCGGAGCTGGATTGGTTACGGTCATTTCTAGGCCTGAGCATCAGGTTGTTGTTTGTAGCACTAGGCCAGAGTTGATGTTTTGGGGATGCGAACTAGTGGATATGGAAGTCTACCTAAAACTAGGCTGGGCTGATGTACTCGTTATTGGGCCTGGGCTGGGCATTGCTGATTGGGGCTACAATTTATTAAAAGCGGTTGATCTTGCAGAAAAACCGAGTGTTATAGATGCCGATGCATTGAACCTGCTAGTGCAATTTACCCTGACGAGCAAGAATTGGGTATTGACGCCTCACCCCGGTGAAGCTGCTAGGTTACTCGGCGTCAGTATTGCTGAAATTGAACAGGATAGGTTTAACGCGGTGCGCCAACTGCATGCTAAATATGGCGGTGTGATTGTATTAAAAGGCGCAGGTACGCTAATTTATAATGGTAATGAGTGTATCGTTGCACCCGTTGGCAACCCAGGGCTTGCTAGTGGTGGTTGCGGAGATGTTTTATCCGGTATTATCGGTGCGTTAATGGCACAAGGTTATGACAATATGCAAGCAGCCTCTCTAGCGGTGGTGATTCATGGTGATGCAGCAGATCTTGCAGCTAAAGACGGAGAAAGGGGGATGCTTGCGAGTGATCTCATGCCTTTTATTCATCAGTTGGTTAATCAAATCTAGTTTAGAATTGTAGGTGTTTAGGTTAAAGTAGCGCATTGTGGATAATGTGCTAGTCGGACGCCTTTTTAAATTAATATGAATATACAATCTATCACCCTAGATCTTGAAGATGAGCAAGCTACAGTTAGCTTAGGTAATCAGTTATCAGGCTTAATTACGCCGCCGTTGACACTTTATTTGAGTGGCGATCTCGGAGCTGGTAAAACGACGTTTAGTCGTGGACTCATTCAAAGTTTAGGCCATGAGGGAGCGGTAAAAAGCCCTACTTATACCTTAGTCGAACCATACGAAATGGCGGGTATTGACGTATTTCATTTTGACCTTTACCGCCTCTATGATCCAGAAGAGCTGGAGTTCATGGGCATACGTGATTATTTCACTGAGCGTAGCTTATGCATTGTCGAGTGGCCTGATCGTGGTCACGGTCTATTACCCCAAGCTGATATACATATCTATATTAAATATGTTAATACTGGACGACAAATAGAATTACAGGCTCTCTCTGCTAAGGGCGAAGAAATATTGGCGCGTTTAAATAATAATGATAAAAAACAATAATATATTAAAGTTAGTTCTACTGTTACTTACATTATGCACATCCTTTTTTGCGCACAGCGCAAACAAATTAGAAGGCGTAAGGGTTTGGGCTGCGCCTGAATCGACACGTATCGTATTTGATTTAAGTCAATCTCCGAACTACAGCCATTTCACTTTAACGAATCCATATCGCTTAGTGGTCGATCTGAAAAAATCCTCCAATAAAGTCGATTTAGCGAAGATCGCTAACAATAGTAAGCTAGTTAAAAGAATTAGAAAGAGTTCGCCACCAGAGAAAGGCACACTCAGAATTGTTATTGATTTAACAAAGCCGCTCAAAGCAAACTTGTTTGCGCTACCTCCAACAGCACCCTATGGCAACCGTTTGGTTGTTGATCTCGACGGTGGGAGCACTAAAGCAAAAAGTCAGCCGAGTAAGCCTGCAACCGCTTTAAGAGATGTCATAGTGGCTATCGATGCAGGTCATGGTGGAGATGATCCAGGCTCGATTGGCCCTTCTGGCATGTACGAGAAAAAAGTAGTACTACAAATCGCCAAGAAAGTCGCCGCTAAAATCAATGCGACACCGGGTATGAAGGCGGTAATGACCAGGACTGGCGATTATTTCGTGAATTTGAATCGCCGTTCTGAGATTGCCCGTAACAGTAAAGCAGATCTATTGATCTCGATTCATGCTGATGCTTTTACCTCACCTCAACCTAGAGGGGCGTCAGTCTGGGTTTTATCTATGCGTCGAGCGAACAGTGAGATTGGTCGCTGGTTAGAGCAAAAAGAGAAGCATTCTGAGTTGCTCGGTGGTGCTGGTGAGATAATCCAGAATACTGATAATGAACAATATTTAGCGATGACTTTACTCGATATGTCGATGGATCGTTCGATGGCTATCAGCCATAACATCGCTGGAGATGTGTTATCCAATCTAGGTAAAGTGACAAAGCTACACAAGCACAAACCAGAGTCAGCGAGCTTTGCGGTGCTGAAATCGCCTGATATTCCATCCATATTGGTTGAGACTGGCTTTATCTCCAACCATAAAGAGGAACGTCTTTTGTCTCAGCGAGAGCATCAAAATAATATCGCTAAAGCAGTTCATAAAGGCGTAGTTAAATATTTTGAAGCCAATCCTCCGGTCAACTCGCTACTGGCGAGTAAAAGTAACACTAAACATAAAGTCCGCAGTGGTGAATCCTTATCGGTTATTGCCCATCGATACCAGATCTCGATCAGTAGCTTGAAAAAAGCCAATAAACTTAAATCCGATTCTTTAAGAATAGGGCAGACGTTGGTTATTCCACGAGCCTAATATGTTGCAGTTAAAGAGTAAAAAATGGCTATAGAAAAGTTACCACCTCAGCTTGCTAACCAAATAGCAGCCGGCGAAGTTGTTGAGCGCCCAGCGTCAGTTATCAAAGAGCTGGTAGAAAACAGCTTAGATGCTGGCGCTACTCGAGTCGATATCGAAATCGACAAAGGTGGTAGCAAACTGATCCGCATACGAGATAATGGCTCAGGGATCCCTAAACAAGACTTGAGCTTAGCCTTATCTCGTCATGCGACATCAAAGCTTAAATCTCTAGATGATTTAGAAGCCATTATGAGTTTTGGATTTCGCGGTGAAGCGTTAGCCAGTATCAGCTCTGTTTCGCGCCTAACATTAACGTCCAGAACAGAAACCCAAGCTGAAGCCTGGCAGGCAAAAGCAGAAGGCACCGAGATGGCGGTGCAAATTTTGCCAGCTGCTCACCCGGTGGGAACTACAATTGAAGCCGTCGATCTGTTTTTTAATACCCCTGCTAGGCGTCGTTTTTTAAAGAGTGATAAAACAGAGTTTACCCATATCGATGAGTGGCTAAAGCGCATTGCTTTAGTAAGAAGAGATATTCATTTTACCCTTAAAAATAATGGTAAAACAGTGCGTAACTACCGCCCTGCTATGACCGAAGTGCAATATTTGCAGCGCTTGGGCCAAGTGTGCGGTAAAGCATTTGCCGAGACCTGTTTACACATAAACTGCAGTCATAATGATCTTACTTTAAGTGGTTATCTACAAGCGCCTGATACCGCTAGCGGCTACAGTGAAACGCAGTATTTTTACGTTAACGGTAGATTGGTGAAAGATCGGTTAGTTAATCATGCCGTTCGTCAGGCATTCTCAGAATATGCTGCAGGCGTTTCTCCTGGCTATGTGCTGATGCTTGAATTAGAACCACACCAGGTTGATGTCAACGTTCATCCAGCAAAACATGAGGTTCGCTTCCATCAAAGCCGCTATGTGCATGACTATATCTTGCAAGCTCTACAATCTGCGATGGCGCAATCATCCGATTTGGGGCTTGAGGCGCAGACTGCTCCTATAGGTGAAAGTGAAGCAAACTTTGAACCTAACAGTGCAAGTAATCATGCTGCCTCTGCCGGTTATACTGAGTCGCCTACAAAGCCTACGGCTGTCAATGAACGTCCTGTAACGACAACCGCAACGAGCTATAATCAAGGGCAGTCTAGCTATAGAACACCTTTAAGAGCTGCTACTCATAGGGCGGATGTTGAACTGCCCAGCCAAAGTAGCTTAGAGGCTTATGCTAGTTTGTTGAGCAGCAGTACAACTGATGCAGCACCTACAAGCGGTAGAGTCGTTGCCAATCCACATACTTCGGCAGTGTCTGATGCTAGCGGCAAGATGCCTACTGTATTGGCTGATAAGTATTGGGTAATAGTTGAAGGCGATAACATTCGTTTACTGAGTATCGCTGATGTTGTTAAAGAAACTGCTCGACAACAGATCCAAGCTAAATTGGCGCAAGGGTTAGTGGGCCAACCTTTGTTGATGCCTGTGGCTGTACCTGTCGATAATATTTGGAATGAAGTTATTGAAACTCGAGAACAATTGCTAAGAAAGTTGGGAATTGAGCTATCTATCCGACTTGGGCAGTTGATTATTAAAAAAGTGCCCCCATATCTGAGAGACAGCCAATTGGCTGTTTTAATCCCTGAGTTATTACAATGGGTTCGATTTGAAGAGCCGAGCGATGATGCACTAGTTCTTTGGCTCGCGACACAAGCTTCAAGTCGTTTTACTGCCAGCGCCGAGGCGTGGTTAGCATTTAATGCATTAGATACTAGCGCAAAAAGCGCTCTTTATAAGCAAAGCCAAGAACTTCCTTGGCAGCAATGGATGAAAGAATCTCAGAGTGACAGATAAGAAAAAACATAAAATAATCACCTTAATGGGACCAACAGCATCAGGTAAGACTGCGTTGGCTATTGAGTTGGTGAAAAATTATGACTGCGAAATTATTTCCGTGGACTCAGCATTAATCTATCAACAAATGGATGTAGGTAGTGCTAAGCCGGATGCCGCAGAGCTTGCTGTTGCTCCTCACCACCTGATTGATATTATCGACCCTGCACAGAGCTACTCGGCAGCGGATTTTAGAAAAGATGCATTGCTCAAAATAGAAGATATCATCAGTCGCGGTAAGACCCCGTTACTGGTGGGTGGCACTATGATGTATTTTAAAGCGTTGATAGAAGGCCTATCACCACTTCCGGGTGCTAATGAGGAGATTAGGGCGCAAATAGCGGCTGAAGCAGAGGCTGATGGCTGGCAAGCTCTGCATGATCAATTGAAAGAGATTGATCCTGTTGCTGCTGAGCGTATTCACCCTAATGATCCGCAACGATTAGCAAGAGCTTTAGAGGTTTTTCGGATCAGTGGCAAGTCTTTAACTGAGCTAACGAAAGTAAAGTCAGATGCATTCCCTTACGAAGCGATTCAATTTGCGATTGCACCTAACGACAGAAAGGTGTTACATAAAGCAATAGAAACTCGTTTTAAGGCTATGTTAGGTCTAGGGTTTGTTGCAGAAGTTGAAAAATTAAAGTCACGTGATGACTTACATTTAGAACTGCCCTCTATGCGCTGCGTAGGCTATCGACAATGTTGGCAGTATTTAGATGGTGAATATGACTATGAAACTATGGTTGAAAAAGCTATTGTGGCTACTAGGCAATTAGCAAAACGTCAATTAACATGGTTACGTGGTTGGCCAGACTTAATTTGGCTTGAAAGCGGTGCTGAAAATAATTTTGATACAGTATTGCGGTATAGTCGCTAGCTAATTGGCGATAGCTGTATAATACTAAAACCAAAGAATAAAGTTTTCTAGTATTAGAATTACTATTGATATTACATAAAAAAGGAAATTAGAAAATGGCAAAGGGGCAATCTTTACAAGACCCGTTTTTGAACGCATTGCGTCGTGAACGCGTTCCAGTATCTATTTATCTTGTTAACGGCATTAAGTTACAAGGACAAGTTGAGTCTTTTGATCAGTTTGTAATTTTGCTTAAAAACACTGTAAGCCAAATGGTTTACAAGCATGCCATTTCTACTGTGGTGCCATCACGCCCATTTAACGTGAGTAACCACCAGGCGACAAATGCACAAGCTGGTTACAACGCTCAACATGACGAAAGTGATGAGAAGTAATTTTTTGAGGAGATTGCTTTTTGTTTGATCGTTATGAGGCAGGAGAACGAGCGGTACTTGTCCATATCGACTTCTCTGATGAAGATAACCGAGAAGACCTAGTAGAACTTAAACTTTTAGTTGAATCTGCTGGGGCACAATCAATCGGTGTCATTACAGGAAGTCGTCGGGCACCGGACCGTAAATTTTTTGTCGGTTCGGGTAAAGCTGAAGAATTAGCTGCGATGGTTGCGGCAACAGATGCCAATGTGGTGATATTTAACCACGCACTGAGCCCAGCTCAAGAGCGAAATCTCGAGCATATGTGTGAATGTCGAGTGCTCGATAGAACAGCGTTGATCTTGGATATTTTTGCTCAGAGAGCAAGAACCTATGAAGGCAAGTTACAGGTGGAGCTAGCGCAACTGCGCCACATGTCTACACGCCTTATCAGAGGTTGGACGCATCTAGAAAGGCAAAAGGGTGGTATTGGTCTTCGTGGACCCGGTGAAACCCAGCTTGAAACTGATAGGCGTTTATTAAGAGGGCGAATTCGCACAATTAATAAGCGTTTAGCTAAAGTTGATAAGCAACGAGATCAAAGTCGCAGAGCTAGGCAGCGAAGTGATATGTCGACGGTTTCTTTGGTCGGTTACACCAACGCTGGTAAATCGACGTTATTTAATGCATTAACAGAGTCTGATGTATACGCTGCTGACCAGTTATTCGCTACGTTAGATCCGACATTGAGAAAGCTGGAATTGCCAGATGGTCATATTGTCTTGGCGGATACAGTTGGGTTTATTAGGCACTTGCCTCATGACCTTGTTGCTGCATTTAAAGCGACATTGCAGGAAACACGGCAAGCAGATTTGCTATTGCATGTTGTTGATAGCGCAGATGAAAATATGGCTGATAATTTTGAGCAGGTACAAAACGTGCTCAAAGAGATCGACGCCGACGAAATTCCTCAGTTGATTATATGTAATAAAATCGATCTGCTGGATGAGGTGAAACCTCGCATTGATTATGATGACGAAGGTAAGCCAATCAGAGTCTGGGTGTCTGCCCAGCAACAAAAAGGCTTGGAACTAGTTCAAGAAGCTATCAACGATTTGGTTGGTAAAGCTGTTAAAGAGCTAGACTTGCAAATCCCCGCTTCGGCAGGGCACTATCTTGGTCAGTTTTATAAACTGGATGTAATACAGCAGAAAGAGTATGACGATCTGGGGAACTGTATGATCTCTGTACGCTTGTTAGAGGCCGATTGGCGTCGACTGGTTAAGCAGAGCCTTGGTGAAATAGAAACTTTTATCGTCGATGATGTCGCCGTATAAATAGTAATTTTAGTAATCTCGTTTATTTCATACACTATGGAGTACTAAATGGCTTGGAACGAGCCCGGTAACAAGGGTCAAGACCCTTGGGGAAAGAAAGGTGGTAACGATAAGGGACCACCAGATCTAGATGAAGTTTTTCGTAACCTTTCTAAACGCTTTGGCGGAAAAGGCAATGGTTCAGGCAATGGCATAAGTTCAATGAGCTTAGTGATTGTTTTGGCTATTGCTGTTGTGGTTTGGGGGCTATCTGGCTTCTACACTGTTAAAGAAGCCGAGAAAGGTGTTGAGTTGCGTTTTGGTGGCTATATTGGAGAAGTTGATCCAGGCCTGCAATGGAAAGCAACCTTCATTGATGAAGTTACTCCAGTGAACGTGCAAACGGTTCGCTCGATCCCTGCTTCTGGTAGCATGCTAACGGCTGATGAAAATGTGGTCTTAGTTCAACTAGACGTACAATTTCGTGTCAACAATGCCAAGAACTATCTTTACAGCGTAGTTGACGCTGATGCTAGTTTACGTGAAGCCACTGACAGTGCATTGCGCTACGTGATCGGCCATAACACCATGGATGATATTTTGACTACAGGTCGAGATAAGATCCGTCGTGATACATGGAACGAGATTGAGCGTATTATTGAGCCCTACAACCTAGGTATCATGATTGTCGATGTTAACTTCTTGCCTGCTCGTCCACCTGAAGAGGTTAAAGATGCCTTTGATGACGCGATTGCAGCTCAAGAGGATGA
Source organism: Shewanella sp. 10N.286.45.A1 (assembly GCF_041470405.1). Lineage (NCBI taxonomy): Bacteria > Pseudomonadati > Pseudomonadota > Gammaproteobacteria > Alteromonadales > Shewanellaceae > Shewanella > Shewanella sp. 10N.286.45.A1. The sequence continues at coordinate 15,238 of NZ_JBFRMK010000249.1, read as the reverse complement.
ACAACGCTTTATCCGTGAAGCAGAAGCTTACTCTCGTCAGTTAGAGCCTAAAGTTCGTGGTACTGTACAAAGAATGGATCAACAAGCTAAAGCTTATAAGCAAAGAGTCACGCTTGAAGCCCAAGGTAAAGTTGCCCGCTTTGAACAGTTGCTTCCTGAATATCAGGCAGCCCCAGATGTTACTCGTGAGCGTATGTATTTCGATACGATGCAAGAAGTAATGAGTGGGACTAGCAAGGTGCTTATTGATGCTAAAAATAGCGGCAATTTAATGTATTTGCCACTCGATAAGTTGATGCAAAATAGTCAGTCAAATAAGTCTGTTAGCACTAAAAGTAAACCCGCACAGCCTATAATGTCGGTCAACAGCACGACAAATAATAGCAGCATGCCTCTTGATGGTCGTCCATCAAGAGGTGATCGTACGGGGAGGAATTAAGTATGGGTAAATTTACTGCGGTAATAGCAGCTGTACTTGTTGCAATCATTTTGTCATCACTTTTAGTCGTTAATGAAGGCGAGCGAGCGATCGTTTCGCGATTTGGTAAAGTCCTAAAAGATGACGGTGTTACACGCGTTTACACGCCTGGCTTACACATTAAGATCCCCGGTCTTGATAAAATCAAGTTCATGGATTCTCGTGTACAGACGCTAGATGGTGCAGCAGATCGCTTCGTAACTTCAGAGAAGAAAGATCTTATGGTCGATTCTTATGTGAAGTGGCGCATCTTGGATTTTGAACGTTACTACTTGTCAACCAATGGCGGTATTAAGGCTAACGCTGAAACCTTGCTACAACGCAAGATCAACAATGACCTTCGTACTGAGTTTGGTCGCCGTACGATTAAAGAGATCGTTTCTGGTAGTCGTGACGAGTTGCAATCTGATGCACTTGAAAATGCTTCTGAGAGTGCGTCGGATCTAGGTATTGAAGTGGTTGACGTTCGTGTTAAGCAGATCAATCTGCCAGCAAACGTTAGTACCAGTATTTACCAGCGTATGCGAGCTGAGCGCCAAGCTGTTGCAAAAGAGCATCGCGCTCAAGGGCAAGAGCAAGCTGAGATCATTCGTGCTAAGACAGATGCTAGTGTGACGATTCAAACCGCTGAAGCTGAACGTAAAGCGTTGACGACTCGTGGTGAAGGTGATGCTGAAGCCGCTAAAATATATGCAGAGGCTTACACTAAGGACCCTGAGTTCTTTAGCTTTATGCGAAGCTTAGATGCTTATAAATCGAGTTTTGATGGTGACCGTGATGTCATGGTACTTGAACCTGATAGCGAGTTCTTTAGATATATGAAGAGCTCTACAGGTAAATAACCTCCTCGCTTGATCTTAAAAGGCCTAACATGTGTTAGGCCTTTTTTATGCTTGAATGATTTAATTTTTAGGCTTGAATTTTATTCTTACCTATTCAGTCAACTATTCTGCTGTATCCACAATAACATCACTTTAGAATGTATAAGTGGCTAATTTAGAACAAGATAATTAAAATGCATTTTCATGTTCTTTTAAGTTAATTTACATAAAATGTTAGCCGAGATGCTTTCTTTTTGCGCAGAATGGCCACTAAAAGCAACATAGTTAACTTTGTTGTGTGTTTTAACTATGATCTGGTTCTAATTTTTGGCTATAATGAGCCCCGCCTCAAATTTAGATTTTTAATCTCTGGCTTAAGTCAGAATTTAAGAAACTTAATAAAACAAAAATTCCAACACTCTCTGGAGACAAGTGGATGAGCAATGCGCCAGTCGATACCGGACGTCGCAGATTTCTGACCGCAGCAACCGCCGTAGTAGGTGGTGCTGGTGCCGCTGCTGTAGCGGTTCCGTTTATAAAGTCATGGAATCCGAGTGCCAAAGCGAAAGCAGCAGGTGCGCCGGTTGAAGTAAACATAAGTAAAGTCGAGCCAGGTCAACTTATTCGAGTTGAATGGCGTGGTAAACCTGTATGGGTTGTTCGTCGTACACAGGAGATCTTAGATGGTCTACCTACTATTGACGCTCAGCTTCGCGATCCAGACTCTGTTGAACCACAGCAGCCTGTTTACGCACAAAACCCAGGGCGTTCAATTAAGGCAGAGTACTTCATAGCCGTTGGCTTATGTACTCACCTAGGTTGTTCTCCAACTTACTTACCAGACACATTTGGTGAGCAAGTAGAGGGTGTTGCTTCAGGATTCTTCTGTCCTTGTCACGGTTCTAAGTTTGATATGGCTGGTCGCGTATTCCAAGGTGTACCTGCGCCATTGAACTTAGTTATCCCTCCACATCAGTATATTGATGATGGCACCGTGATTATCGGTGTTGATAAAGGAGCTGCGTAATGGTTAAGAATATCATTGATTGGATTGATGCTCGTATCCCGATGACCGCGACGTATAATCGTCACGTAGGTCAATATGCGACACCAACCAACTTTAACTTTTGGTACTTTTTTGGCTCACTAGCCATGCTAGTACTTGTTAACCAGCTGCTTACCGGTATTTGGTTAACAATGAACTATGTTCCAACAGCAGAAGGTGCGTTTGCTTCAATTGAATACATCATGCGTGATGTTGAGTATGGTTGGTTGCTGCGATATATGCACTCCACCGGTGCTTCGGCCTTCTTTGTGGTGATCTATCTGCATATGTTCCGTGGACTTATCTACGGTTCATACCAGAAACCTAGAGAGCTACTATGGCTATTCGGTATGCTTATCTTCCTAGTGTTGATGGCAGAAGCATTTATGGGTTACTTGCTACCTTGGGGACAGATGTCTTACTGGGGTGCACAGGTAATTATCTCATTGTTCGGTGCTATTCCCGTTATTGGTGATGACTTAACATTGTGGATCCGTGGTGACTTTGTTGTCTCCGGCGCAACCCTGAACCGTTTCTTTGCATTGCATGTTATCGCACTACCGTTAGTACTTGTTGTGTTGGTGTTCTTACACCTAATTGCACTGCATGAAGTGGGGTCAAATAACCCTGATGGTATCGAGATTAAGAAGAACAAAGATGAGAATGGCTGGCCAAAAGATGGTATCCCATTCCACCCTTACTACACAGTTAAAGATATCATGGGCGTTGCTGGCTTCTTGATTGTCTTCTGTTATGTATTGTTCTTTATGCCAGAAGGTGGTGGTTACTTCCTTGAGAAGCCAAACTTTGAAGCGGCTAACCCAATGAAGACGCCAGAGCATATTGCGCCAGTTTGGTATTTCACACCTTTCTATGCAATTTTGCGTGCGATTCCAGATAAGTTAATGGGTGTTATCGGCATGGGCTTAGCCATTGCTGTACTGTTTATCTTACCTTGGTTAGATCGTTGTAGTGTTAAGTCAATTCGCTACCGCAGCATGGCTCACAAGCTAAACATCAGCCAGTTTGCAGTTTCATTTGTAGTATTGGGCTACTTGGGCGCCGTTCCAGCAACCCCAGCACTAACAATTGCAGCACGTATCTTTACGGTGACTTATTTTGGCTTCTTCTTACTACTATGGATTTATAGTAAGAATGAGAAAACTAAGCCTGTTCCAGAGAGGTTGACACACTAATGAAAAAATTATTGATTGCATTAGTCGCCTTGGTTCCAACTATGGCAATGTCTGCAGGCGGTGCGCACCTTGAAAGTGCTAACATCGACCTGAATGACCAAGAGTCACTGCAGCGTGGTTTGGATCACTTCCAAAACAACTGCGCAGGTTGCCATAGTACTCAGTATCAGCGTTACGAGCGTGTAGCGACGGATTTGGGTATTTCGCTGGACGATATGCGTGCTAAATATATCCATGACGACGCCAAAATTGGTGAGTTGATGGAAAATTCAATTCCAGAAGCCGATGCGGCTAAGTGGTTTGGTGCAACGCCACCAGACTTAACGCTAGTGGCTCGTGTTCGCGGTGAAGATTGGATTTATACATACCTTAAGGGTTTCTATAAAGATGAATCTCGCCCATTTGGTGTCAATAATACTGTTTTCCCTTCAGTGGGTATGCCTCATGTTCTACAAGAACTTCAAGGGCTTGCTGTTAAACAGGAAGACGGTAGTTTAGTTGCAACTGGCGGCACCCTATCTGCTGAAGAGTATGACCAATATGTCCGTGATCTTACTGGCTACTTGGTTTACGCTGGCGACCCTGTAAAACTTGAGCGTGAAAGTTTAGGTTGGTGGGTGATGGGCTTCCTATTTATTTTCTTTATTGTGGCCTACCTCTTAAAGAAAGAATACTGGAAAGATGTACACTAAGCCCTATTAAAGGGTAGAATGTATTATCCGCATATTGTAAACGGGGAGCTTTGCTCCTCGTTTGCTTTTGCATTTTTGCTTTTTGAATTGTGAATCCCGGAGGGTATCAATGGCTGTTGCTGCCAACAAACGCTCAATCATGACCCTGTATTCAGGCGCAGATGACCTTTACAGTCATCAGGTACGTATCGTTCTTGCTGAAAAAGGCGTAACGGTTGACGTATTGCAGGTTGATCCAGATGAGATCCCTGAAGACTTGATCGAGCTAAACCCGTACAACACTGTGCCTACATTGGTTGACAGAGAATTAGTACTGTATAACTCTCGCATTATTATGGAATATTTAGATGAGCGTTTTCCTCATCCTCCACTAATGCCTGTTTATCCGGTTTCACGTGGTCAAACTCGTCTTTGGATGCACCGCATCGAAGAAGATTGGTATGCACTTGTAGAGCGTATTAGAAAAGGCGATCGTGCAGAAGCGGCTCGTAAAGAGTTGACTGAAAGCTTAACCGCTATCGCACCTATCTTCGGTGAAGTGCCTTACTTTATGAGTGAAGAGTTCGGTTTAGCCGATTGCTACCTAGGCCCATTATTATGGCGTCTACCAGTATTGGGTATCGAGCTAGATAACCGTGCTGCAAAAGATATTAAAGCCTACATGACTCGCCTGTTTGACCGCGAATCATTCAAAGCTTCTTTGACAGAGACTGAGCGCGAAATGCGCATGGGTATCTAATGAAAGAGTTAACCCCGAATCGTCCATATTTGTTAAGGGCTTATTATGACTGGCTGATGGATAACCAGTTAACGCCCCATGTTGTTGTTGATGCTTATGTGCCTGGCACCCAAGTTCCGCAGCAGTATGTTAAAGATGGTCAGATTGTACTTAATATTACCGAAAGTGCTGTAGGCGGACTACAGATCACTAATGAGTTTATTGAGTTCAGTGCACGTTTTGGCGGTGTACCTCAGCAGGTTTTGTTGCCTATGGCTGCAATTGTCGCTATCTATGCCAGAGAAAATGGCGCCGGTACTGTCTTTGATGTTGAAGAAGCGTACCAATTAGAAGAAACTGAAGAAGCGGGGCTTTCTGTAGTAGAAGAACCTGTTGCTGAAGTTAGTGAGCCTGAAGAGATCAAAGAAGAGGTTAAGGAACCTAAACGCCGAGGTCATTTGACCTTAGTTAAATAGGTTGTAACCAGACAGAAAAGCCAGTCATTTGACTGGCTTTTTTATTGGAAAAATTTACTCAAAAGCTAGAGTGCAGTGAAGATGTGTTAACTCTGTGGTAGCATCTGCGCCCAACTACACTATTACTCAGTGGCATCAAAGGCGAGCTTCTCGGGCTTTGACATTAAATGGCGCTAAAGAAGAACAGGTTTACGGCATCGCTATGATCTTAATGATCGATAACTACGACTCTTTTACTTATAACTTGGTGCAATATTTTCAGCAATTGCAGCAAAGTATTATCGTTAAGCGAAATGACGAGCTTACCCTTGCAGATATAGAGTCTATTAACCCAACTCATATAGTGATCTCCCCCGGTCCATGTACGCCAAATGAAGCAGGACTCTCGCTAAAGGTCATACAAGAATTTTCTGGCAAAGTCCCTATTCTAGGAGTTTGTTTAGGGCACCAAGCCATCGCACAAGTTTTTGGTTCTGAAGTCGTAAAGGCTAAAAGAGTGATGCACGGCAAAACCAGTAAAATCGTCCATAACGGAATAGGCCTTTTCGACGGCCTTAATAATCCATTAACGGTTACCCGTTATCACTCGTTATTGATTGATGAAGTTCCCGCAGGTTTTAGCTTGGATGCTTGGTATGATGATCCAATTCATGGGCAAGAGATAATGGCGATGAGTTGTGCCGCTAGTAAAATTTACTCTGTGCAGTTCCACCCAGAATCTATTTTGACTGAGCAAGGCCATAACTTGTTAGCCAATTTTATAGATATCACCTAATACCAATTAGTACTAATCAATATGTGAATTTAGTCTACTCAGAGTGTTTTTTTACAAATTAATTTAAGGCGGGTAAATGGCCTAATGGTGATACCGTTATACGTTTATTCAATACTGAAATAAGAAACATTGCTTAAGGCGACTTTAGCGGCTGTGATATTGCGTTAATGAACTTGAGCGACGAAATACAAAGTTATTCACTCAAAGCCTCTCCCAAAACAGCTAAACTCTTGCTGAACGAGCAAATCTTTATACTGATGGAGATAAATTGCTACTATCTGTTACAAAGTTTACTCAATTTTAGACAAGTCCCTTTAAGAAAGTGTGGTATAAAAGTCCGCAAAAATACCAATAATAAAAGGGATGGATAATGAAGGACGTCATTCGTCATATCGGATTGAGTGCGCTAACAGTCGCTATTTTAGCGGGTTGCTCTTCGACAACGACTACAGATGCACCAGTAGTAGAAAAGAATCTCTCAACAAATGTTGTGGCTTTATCTGCACCACCACAAGTAGATCAAGCGCTTACGCTAAATCAAATCATGGCTAATCCAGATTGGATGGGCTTACAAGCAAAAGGCGCATATTGGAGTGACGATGGTCAGTCCATCTATTTTGCTCGCCAAGCTCACGGTTCACCGACTCGCACTTATTACCAGCAAAGTATTACTGACACAGTTGCAAGTGAACTCGCCCTAAATCAATTACACGCAGCAGATCAAGAGTACGGGGTATTAGACAATAACAAAGCCCGCAAAGCTTACATATACCAAGGCAACTTGTTCGTTAAAGATCTCAGCTCGTCAAAAATTACCCAATTGACCCGTCAAAATACTAAAGTCGATGGCGTTCGTTTTCTTAATAACGGCGATATCGCTTATTGGCAGGGAGATAATATTTTCAAGATAGACCATAACTCTGGTCTGTCTGAGCAGCTAGCAAACATCAAAATGGCAGCAGAGCCAAAAGGTGTGCAAGAGCCAACAAGCTATATTGTTAAACAGCAGCATCGCCTAATTGAGTATGTTGCACTGCAACAAAGTAATGCTAAATCTAAACAGCAGTATAAAGAAGCGCTAGCTAAAGCGGATCCGACTATGTCTGCAAAGACATGGTATTTGGGCGATTCAGAAACGGTGACAGAACTGAGTTTATCACCAGATGGACGCTATGTTTTGTTGTCACTGCGAGACAAAGATTATAGCTGGCGCGGTGAACATGACATTATGCCTAATTACTTAGGTAAGGATGGTTATGTGGATGCTGTGCCTGCTCGAGCTCGCGTAGCGGAAGATACACCACCTGGTGAACGTCTAGTACTGCTCGACTTACAAACTCATAGCAAAAAAGATATCACCATCGAAGGCCTTACTGGTTTTGATGAAGATGTGCTTGCAAGTGTGAAAGCTGAAAACGCCAAAGCAAAAGGCGAAAGCTATAACAGTGAAAAGTCAGCTCGTAAGATCCAACGCATTCAAGATTGGGGCTGGTCACAAAGCGCTATGCAGTGGAGTGAATCTGGCGACAAACTCGCGGTAATGCTTGAAGCTGTGGACAATAAAGATCGTTGGATAGCGACAGTTGATCTGACTAAAGGCAAGTTAAAGACAGAGCACCGTTTACATGATGATGCGTGGATTAACTACAACTTTAATCAATACGGTTGGTTACCTAATAGCGATAGCCTTTACTACCTTTCTGAGGAAACTGGCTATTCACACTTGTACTTAAAAGCCAGTGGTGAAAAAGCGCGTGCTTTGACTCAAGGCCAATATGTGGTGAGTGATATTACCCTAGGCCCTAAAGCGCAGTTTATCTACTACAAAGCTAATAAGAGCCATCCAGGTATTGATAATGTTTATCGAGTAGAGATTGCTAGCGGTAAAGATGAGCAGTTGACTCAATGGCAAGGTCAGCTTGATTATAGTTTGAGTCCAGATGGCAAACAGTTACTCCTCAATGCCTCTACTCGCACAAGACCTGCTGAGCTATTTGTGCAGCCACTTGGTGGCGAGATGAAGCAGCTAACTGACTATACCAGCGATGCATTTAAAGATTACGCTTGGCAAGCACCAGAAGTTGTTGCTGTACCGTCAACGCATGGTGCAGGTGAAGTGTATGCACGGGTTTATTTGCCACAAGGATATAGCAAAGACAACGCTGACAAGTATCCAGCGGTTATTTTTAACCACGGTGCAGGTTACTTGCAAAATGCTCACTACGGCTTCTCAGGCTACTTTAGAGAGTTCATGTTCCATAACTTACTAGCGCAACAAGGCTATGTAGTGATGGATATGGATTACCGTGGTTCAAAAGGTTATGGCCGTGATTGGCGTACTGCTGTTTATCGTCAAATGGGTACGCCTGAGGTTGAAGACCTTAAAGATGGCGTCAGTTGGATGGCGGCAAATGCCAATGTTGATGCGGGCAAAGTAGGGACTTACGGCGGTTCATATGGTGGGTTCTTAACATTTATGGCACTATTTAATGAGCCTGAACTGTTCCAAGCGGGTGCGGCACTGCGTCCAGTAACAGATTGGGCCCATTACAATGCACCTTACACCTCTAATATTTTGAATACCCCAGATGTTGACCCCATTGCGTATGAGCGTAGTTCACCAATTGAGCACGCTGAAGGTTTACAAAAACCATTATTGATCATGAGCGGTGTGCTAGATGACAACGTATTTTTTCAAGATAGCGTGCGTCTAGTACAACGTTTGATTGAACTTGAAAAGCCTATGTTTGAAACGGCTATCTATCCGGTTGAGCCCCATGGTTTCCGTCAACCATCAAGCTGGTTAGATGAATATCGCCGTATACACAAGCTTTTCGAGCAAGAACTTAAATAAACCTCAAAAAATAATTAAACAATAAAAGGCGCCTTTAGGGCGCCTTTTTTATTGATTTTGTTGCGTTTATGTTAATTTGGTTGGTTTCTCTTCAGCTTTACAACTCCTTACTGCATAAAGTATACCTTTAGTTGATTTATGTTAATCAGTCACTGTTCAAGGAAGAAAGATGAGAGTTACCAAGCACTATTATTTAACCATGACCTTGTGTGCCACCGCGGTAATTAGTAGCGGTTGTGGTCAACAGCAATCTGTTACACCTGCTAGCACCGAAGTTGTCAGCATTAACAGCACTGTCGATTCCAATGAGATCAAAAAAAGTGTCAATGACCAGCGCCTTTACCGTGCGATTACTCTGGATAACAAACTCGAAGTGGTTTTAGTGTCAGATCCGAGTATTGAAAAGTCAGCTGCAGCGCTGAGTGTCGGCGTGGGCTCTTACCAGGAGCCCGCAGAGTTTGGCGGCTTAGCTCACTACTTAGAACATATGCTGTTTCTTGGCACCAAGAGCTACCCAGAGGTGGGAGATTACACTAAGTTCGTTATTAAAAATGGTGGTTCACTAAACGCTTACACTCAGCTTGATCACACTAACTATATGATTGCTGTGAATAATGCAGCCTATGATGAAGCTTTAGCGCGTTTCTCTGGCTTTTTCTATGAACCCATTCTAGATGCTACTTATGCAGATAAAGAGCGCAACGCGGTGCATTCAGAGTGGAGCATGAAAGGGCCAAATGACTATGTAATTATGGGCGCACTAGATGGCGTCACGCTCAATCAAAGCCATCCTATCTCGCAGTTTAACTGGGGCAACCTTAATTCGTTATCGGACAAAGGTGAGCGCACACTGCAAAAAGAGCTATTGGCTTTTTACGATAAATATTATTCTGCCAACTTGATGAAAGCGACATTGATCAGTAACCGCTCACTCGATGAAATGGAAAAGCTGGCACATAAGCACTTTTCAAAAGTCATTAATAAAGATGTCGAAAAGCCAGTGATAACGACGCTAGCCTCGACTGACAAGGAGGCGGGTAAGCTAATCCGTTATCTGCCGCAAACAGAGATAAATCAGCTGCAAGTGAAGTTTGTGATTGATAATAATATTAAGCAGTTTGAGGTCAAGCCTAACAAATTTCTGACGCACCTTATTAGCAGTGAAATGCCGGATACGCTGGCAGCTAGATTACGCCAATTAGGATTGATTGAAAACCTATACGCTTACGCCGAACCAGATAAGTATGGTAGCCAAGGCAGCTTTATTATTCATGCCGATTTAACTGCCGATGGTTTGAAAAATCGTGAGTTAGTGGTCGGTACTATATTCAAATATTTATCCTTGCTACAACAAAAGGGAGTAGATGAGCGCTACTTTAAAGAGATTAAGCAATCACTTGATAATGATTTCCGTTTTGTTGAGAAATATAACGATTATGCCTATGCGATGAGAATCGCTGCCGGGCTACAAAAATACCCGGCGCAATCAGTGCTGAGCAGCGGGTTTGATTATGCTCGCTTCGATGCTGATGCCGTTAACCAAGTGCTTTCACAGTTGACAGTTGACAATGCACGAGTGCTTTATATCGATAAAGACCAACCAGTCGATACCGATATGGAGAACTTCAAAGGTCGCTATAAAGTTGAGCCCATTGACGAGGAAATGAGTGACTCATGGCTGGCTCAAGTAACGAGTATAGAGTTGGGGTTACCGAGCGTAAACCGCATGATGCCGGAAAATTTTGATGTTGTAACCGCTAAATATTCGTCGCCGAAATTGATAGTTAATAGTGAAGAGTCTGAGGTTTACTTAACTCACTCTCAACTATTTAGTCAGCCGAAAGGGTATTTTGCTCTGAAGCTTAATAGTGGGGTCGACAAAATCAGCGCTAAGCAGCAAGTTATGGCACAGCTGCTGATGAAATCATGGCGCAATAACGTATTACCTGAGGTTAAAGGTGAGGCTCGTGCAGCTGGGATTTACTTAGGGGTATGGATTGAAAATGGCTTGTCTGCTTGGGTAAGTGGTTTTACTGATAAACAACCAGCATTATTGAAAACAGTATTGACTCAGCTACAAAGTGCTAGCATAACCGATGTCGAACTGCAGAACTTAAAAGCTGCGCTTGAGGCGGAGTTACGCAGTAACCAGAAACAAATCGTTATTCAGCAATCATTCAACGCATTTAATAAGTTAGTTAATAGCGATCAGTTTGAGGATGCTAGTTTACTGGCGCAGATTGACTCGATAACAACTGAATCGCTGTTGGCATTTAAAAATGAGCTATTTAAAAATGGTAAACCACGTGTTTTTGCCTATGGCAATTACCAAGAGGAACAACTTGCGACTACGGTTAAGCAAGTGGTAAACCTATTGCCGCAAGAACGTGTTATTGAGCCGACTTATTTTTCACCTCTTATTGATCTAACGTCAAAATCGATTGTTAATTTGCAAGCCGATATAGATATGACAGATGTGGGATTAGTGGATGCAAAATTCACTGAGTTGACCCCAAAAACTGCAGCTACGGCGATGGTATTACAAAACCTGCTGCAACCCAGTGCATTTAATCAATTGCGCACAGAAGAGCAGCTTGGGTATTCTGTTGGCTTCTATAGCCAGAGAATGCGTGAACATGTTTCGATGGCAATGTACATACAGTCGCCTGTAAAGGGGCCTGATGCATTACTCACTCGATTTAATGCCTTTAAAAATCAATTCTCTAAAGAGCTCTCGACAACAACCAGTGACAGTATTGCGGCGATAAAAGACAGCGTTTTGGTTGGGCTAACGCAGCCACCTAAAAACATTCAGGAAGAGGCGCGTCCTTCTTATAAAGATTGGTTAGAATATAAAACTGATTTTGTTAGTCATGAGCAGTTGATTGCAGCGGTAAAGCAGGTGACTCTAGAAGATGTGCAAGCACTCTTTGTTGAACTGGCTGCTGAAGATAAGTTAGCTAGAGTGGTAGTGCAACTGCGTGGCACCGAGTTTAAAGACTCGAAGTTTGCTGACTTTAGCCAACAAAAGAAGGTGGTTAGTATTGATGAGTTCCATCAGCAAAAACTGTAACGATATCGAATTGAAATAAGAGATTTTAGCCAGGATAGTCTCTTAAAGTCATCGTTATAAAAAAGTCCTAATACATGACTGTATTAGGACTTTTTATTTTTAAGCTGTTGGCCTAAAGCGGAATATGATTAGCCTTGAGAACTGTTGTCACTGCGGCGAGTTCGGCGCTGGCCGGATAATGGTGCTGAGCCCGGCTTGCTTGATCTAGCATGCCTAGGGTTCTTATCATTTGGCTTATGGCCACGAGCGGCTTCACCGCTGCGCTGTCCATCTTTATGCTCGCTCTTGCCTGCACCATCTTGTTGGCTACGGTTTTGGCCTTGACGATTGGCTGGCTTGCCACCTGAATTAGAACGCTTTTGGTTCGAGCCGCGAGCGTTGCTATTACGCGGACCTTTGTTTTGTCCGTGAGTTTTACGGGTTAAATCTGTCTCTGGCAGGTTATGGCTTGGCTCAAACCCTTCAATCACTCTGCGCTCTAGATTTTGCTTAATAAGCAGCTCGATATCGCGAAGTAGTTTAATCTCTTCATCGCTGACCAGTGATACAGCTTGCCCAGTGGCGCCAGCTCGACCTGTACGGCCGATACGATGCACGTAATCCTCAGGCACGTTTGGCAGGTCGAAGTTAACCACTTGCGGTAACTGGTCAATATCAAGGCCACGTGCCGCAATATCGGTTGCAACTAATACGCGAACATCACCACTCTTAAATTCAGCTAACGCTTTTGTGCGTGCACCTTGGCTCTTATTGCCGTGGATAGCAGCAGCGGTAATTCCTTTTGCGTCGAGGCTTTTAGCCAGACGGTTAGCGCCGTGCTTAGTTCGGCTAAAGACGAGTACTTGCTGCCAATCGTGCTGCTTGATTAACTTGACCAATACTGCCGCTTTCTGACCTTTATCAACCGGACATATCCACTGCTTAACCGTGTTAGCTGTTGCGTTACGCGGTGTGACAGATATCTCCACTGGGTTGTTAACTAAGCCTTTTGCCAGCTTACGGATATCATCAGAGAAGGTTGCCGAGAACATAAGGTTCTGACGTTTAGCAGGTAAGATCGCGAGTATTTTCTTAATGTCGTGAATAAAGCCCATATCTAGCATACGGTCAGCTTCATCGAGAACGAGCACTTCAAGCTGACTAAAGTTAACAGCGCGTTGATTATAAAGATCGAGCAGTCGACCTGGGGTAGCCACCAAGATATCAACGCCACGGTTAAGTTTGGTTATTTGCGGGCCAATACCTACGCCGCCAAAAATGACTGCAGATTTAAGAGGTAAGTTTTTGCCGTATGTCTCAACACTTTCACCCACTTGGGCCGCAAGTTCACGTGTTGGAGTCAGCACTAATGCTCTGACCTGTTTTGCAGAGGCTTTGTTGCCTTTTGAAAGTCGTTCTAATAGTGGCAGAGTGAAACCAGCAGTTTTACCTGTACCGGTTTGCGCCGCAGCCATGACGTCTTTACCTTCAAGTACCGCGGGGATCGCTTGCGCTTGAATTGGAGAGGGGGTGTCATAGCCTTTATTGGCAACAGCTTTCAAAATTTGGGTAGATAAACCCAGTGACGCAAAACTCATAGATTGGTCTCATTTCGGCCAGCCAAGCTGGCTTAAAGCGCGCTGACTGCAGTTATAGGGGAGCTGGCATATGCTAGCGGCCGTGCAGCTTACAGGATCTGCTTAAAAAGCGCCATTTAATAAACGATAGCACCAGGGTATTCATTATCGATTAAGTATAGGGCGAGTATTGAATGATTGGTTATCGTCTAATGCTGAAGATTGTAAGCAAATAGCACTTATTTGAACAAAATCTCTTATTTGTGTGATTTTTAGTCATTTAAAAGATGTTGTTTCGAGGCCGCACGTGTTAATCTCGCGCCCCTGAAAGATTATCTACTGACCTCAACCTAAACGTAGTCGAACATTTTCTGCTACTTAAGGCGTATGTCGTGCTACAAGCCATTATTAATTATCATCTAGATGATGAACAACATTGGGTTGCTGAACTTGTTTGTGGTCATAACCAGCATGTGCGCCATCGTCCTCCTTGGGAGCGACGTGACTGGGTCACAAGTGTTAGCGGTAGACAATCGATGCTTGGTTACATGCTGTATTGCAAGCAATGCGAGCTGAAGGTGACAGAAAGTCAAAGTAGTGTTTAAGCTTAATAGCTCGTCACACAACTGATTTACGACTATGGTTTATTTTTGGCGTTAAATCGCTGGCAGAATATTAAAGGTGATAGCTAAGCATAGCTCTAGCTGTTACTCATTGATTGGGCTTGAACTTTTATAGAGCTCAAAGTATTACGATTATTGTTAGGAAAATAAGTAACATGACACAAACAAAGAAGTATGATTTTCGCGTTGTTCAAGATAAAGAAACTTGGACTGGCCAGATCACTCGTCGCCAATCAGCTAGAAAAATAGTTGTTTCGAAAACCCAAAAAGGTTTTGCAACAGAAGCTGAAGCCACTGCATGGGGCGAAACTGAGCTTAAATCATTCTTAGAAAATCTTGTTAAGCGTAACGAACGCAAAGCAAAAGCGCGTGAAGAGCGTAATAAAGCTGCTGATGAAAAAGAGTTAGCAGCAGATGCATGGCGCAGTGCACGCGATGAAAGATCAGAGTCAAATAGCGATTTTGATGAAGACAACCTTGATTACGGCTCTGACGCTGAACGTTAATTGAGATGACTAGTTGCTAATCGCGACCAGTTAAAAAGTGAACCGTGTAGAGCTTAGCTTGCACGGTTTTTTTATGGCTGAAACAGAATACCAACCATTATGTCATTTATGAATTTTGAATAAACTCGCCAAAAAAATACATTGAGTCGATCAGCTTCTTATACTGATTGGATAAGCTAATTGATTTTCAATCCACCTCATTCTTTGATCTAGCTCAATTTTTGTGAGTCTAGTAACAATTACAGAACTGGCGTTTTATTCTGCGTTTAATGCCTGCGATACTACAACCTTATATACCTCAAGCCCGCTATTTGTTTTGGCGTGCGGAACTAACACTTAAGTCAGTCCTCTTAAGTACAGCTCCGTGGCTGATAACCCTTAGCCGATTTATTTCGATAATTTATTAAGCTTATACCAATCAGTAT
>NZ_JBFRMK010000248.1:0-2094 GCF_041470405.1 Shewanella sp. 10N.286.45.A1 | reverse complement strand
TAGCTCCTAGCTCGTTATGTTGTTGATTAATAATGGCTGGCTTTTGATTATTCTTCCAAGAATAATTCATATTCCTCCTAAATCTAGCATAGCATTAAGCGCTGCTAGATTTAGTTTGAATTTTATTTTGCTTGAATGCTCTCTCAATTATTAAATTAATTTCATGAGGAACCACTTTTTTTAATCCACTCTCCAGTGAATGGGTTGTACTGGCATTTTTCAGGTTTTGTTAATGGCTTACTGTTTTCAGTGTATGCTCTACAGTCTGAACAGGCATATCGATACTCACATAAATTACAGGTTTCGATATTGTCCTTGTTTAGTTCCCACAGGCTTTGAAAATCCTTATTAGATGCGATATTTATCAAGTTTTCTTTATCTATATGCCCATAGTTCTTTGTAAAAGATGGACAGTTTTTTATAAAGCCGTTGTGATCAATAGATATTTTTTTGTTCATGCAACCATTGAAATGTTGAAGAGTATACATTGTTCCTGTTGATGGTGGAGTTAATGTTTGTTGGTTTATAACTCCACAATGGTATGATGAGTTTATACTTGTGGATATAAAGGATATTTTCTTTCCTAAAATATCCGTGTGCTCGTCGGTTCCATTAACATATATTAATTTATCATTTGGGTAACTATGAATACTAAGCGCTGAAATGATAGGGTTGTTTATTAATAGATCTCTATAGGCGCTGTCACATGTATCCTTATCATGCTTTAAAATTATTTCAACACCAAGGATAGACTTATTGTAAGATTTTTGTATTATTTCATGAATATCCTTTTTACTATAAGTGTTTCCAAACTGTCTAATCTGAACGTATTCACAAGATACACTGTCTAGCTCGTCAAATATTTTAGAAAAATCTAGTTTTACATCTTTAATGTCTATGATTGCATTTTTTATTAGGCAGTTATCTTCTTTCCTGAGGAAGTCAATCTTAGGGAATAATAGCAAATCATCTTTATTTAGCTCATTAACCATATCATTTGATTCTAGAAAAGATAAGAAGTCGTAAAAGTCCTGTTCGCACTTATTATCAAATGAGAGAACTTCCAATTCTGAGTATGAATATTTATCAAGTAATTCTAACAATTGAAAGTAATCTGAAGGAAATGTGTGAATGTTTCCTCTGCTTAAGTCGTAAATCGCAGAGTTTTTGACTCCGAGAAAATACATAGACAGGCATGAAAAAAGAGAGACTTTTCTTCAACGGTCATTTGAGATTAACTTTCTTTATTGATGCGTTAAGGTGTTGATTTGTAACGGTTGAAATTACTTTGACTGAGGGGTTTACGCAGTTCCTAATTGTGGACACCCATAGGCTTTGAAGAGAAAAGAATACTGGCAATGAAATATTAGTCACAGTTAATGGCAGGATACCCGTAAGCCGATTCTTACAGCTTAGTTAAGGATGGCCTTCATTAAGGTTTGAGATACTTTTCCTAATCAATGCTGTTCAATTTAGACTGAATACTCTAAGCCGTTTCTGTCCAAAAATGAGCTTGCCGTTAGGCAGATATCTAGTGACTAACAGCCATTACAGACTCACCCAGTACACCCATTCCCCATCGAAGTTGCCGAAGTACGTTGAAGAAATAGCCGTAGGACGTGGGCATAGCTTTCGCGGGACAGGATGTCCCATCGGAAGCGTTAGGCTATTTCGAATAAGTACGAGGAAGACAACTTCGTCGGGGCGGCTCGGGTGATGCAAGAGGGGGAAGCTGTTGTCCCCCTTTTGCCCGAGTGTGAGCTGGAAGCTCACGACCTTTATCAAGCGGAGCTTGATTGAGTTAGTTGTTAGACGCAGTCTAACTATAAGGATTTAAAGGGGTTAACCCCATTAACACTAACTCCTTCTCAGAACCCTGATACTTCAAAAACAACTGCGTAATATCATTGGGCGCGTCCTCAATGACAGTAAACCCATGTTGCCCATAAAACCCTTCTAAATGCGCCAAGGCAAAAATGTAAGTTTTACCTTGGCGCAGAACCGGTGACAGTTCATCCATCAATTGATGTCCAATACCTTGGCCGCGACAATCAGGATGCACTAACATGCCAGTTAAAATAGCTAACTGACCAA
>NZ_JBFRMK010000247.1:0-2070 GCF_041470405.1 Shewanella sp. 10N.286.45.A1 | reverse complement strand
TTTATCCTGAATATAAAATCGGTAATATCCACCAGAAACCCCTCGACCAAATGGCGTTTTCCGCTAAGCAACAAGCTTTTGGATTTGCCAAGAGCCGTAATCTAACAAAACAGTGCCAAAAATGTGACTATAAATTTGCTTGCTTCGGTGAATGCCCTAAGAATCGTTTTGTTCGCTCTTATGACGGTGAGATGGGTCATAATTATCTTTGCCAAGGCTGGCATATGTTTTTCAAACATATCGATACTTACATGTGCCAAATAGTCAGTGCTATGGGCTACCAAGTAAGAAAAGCGGTATAATTTATCGAGCAATTACGGCATTAGCCTAGCGAACTTTTGCCGGGGTCTCTGCAAAATAGCCAGAGTGCAAACCACATTTGTATTTGCTTACCGTTAAGAACATGACTATAAAGCTCACAACGGTAAAGTCTGTTACAGCAATAAAGGGAAATGTATCACGAGCGTACTCAAACTCTTATTGGTCTGATACACTCATTAAGATATATTCAAACACCAGCTCAACTTCTTATGCAACGTGCAACGCTTCGCCAAGCCAAATCAATTGATAACGTCTACAACACCGCATATTGGCACTTAAGCCAACAAGATTTTACCATCAATGAAATTCGCTCTAAGCTTGAACGCAAAACAGATAAGCAAGAGTGGATAGAGACGGTTCTCGCCAAACTTATAGAAAGCGGTTATCTAAAGAGCGATGCTGATTTCGCAGTACGTTATTGTGAAATGGCTTTTGGCAATGAAATCGGCTCAGGTGCCATAAAGCGAAAGTTACAGTTACGTGGTCTATCGGCTACTGACGTAGATACAGCAATAGAACAAGTGATTGAAGCCCGTCAAATTGATTGCTATAAGATGGCCACTAGCAGGCTCCTTAGCCGATTTGAGCACTTTAACAATACCAACAAAGAAAAAGTTTACAGCCAAATGACAACCAAGGGCTTTAGTCGCGCAGAGATCGACTACGCCCTGTCACAGCATCCCCAGCGCGAAACATTACGCAGCAAGCTTGCCGTAAAAGCGGATAAAATTGAGCTAAGCTCTGAGATTATAAAACTGTTTAAGAAGGGTAAGGGGGAAACTCTTATTCTGCAGGAGCTAAAACAGCGGCTAATCGATGTCACTGAGTTTGAACAAACCGTTTATCAATTAGCACTTTCTGGAGACGTCGATTTCTATGTAAGCTGCAAAGCAGAGTTAGCCAAAAAACGCTACGACTTATCCGACTATAAAGATAAATCCAAAGCCTACGCTTATTTGTCTCGTAAGGGTTTTAGCAGTGATGAAATAAAAGAAGCCATGCGGATAGAAGACGACTAACTATACCCATTAGAGCCCGACATAATGCCAAGTACTGGCTAGAGTTATTATGAAAAACTGATGTTAGAGATCAAAATATGCAATGTTCTGTTTATATCGCAACCAGCACTGACGGTTATATAGCAAGAAAGGATGGCAGCATTGATTGGCTGCATAATGCTGGTAACTCACAAGCCGATATGGGCAATAACGCCGATATGGGTTTTGCTGATTACATCTCTTCAGTTGATTGCTTGATCATGGGCCGTAAGTGTATGGAAATGATTGCCAGCATGGATTTGACAGCTGAACAATGGCCTTATGGAGATACGCGCATCATCGTACTCAGCAATACTCTTAAGCTGCCTGCTAGTAACCTACAGGATAAAGTTGAAATGTACTCAGGTGATCTGACTACTTTAGTTGCTTTGCTTGAGAGTGAGGGACATCAGCATGCCTACATTGATGGTGGCACCACCATCCAATCATTCCTGAACCTCAAGTTAATCAATGAAATAACCATTACCCGCGCGCCTGTCATTTTAGGCGAAGGAATTGCATTATTTGGCAAAACTTCTGCAGATATAAAGTTAGTTGAAGCAAGTGCTGTTGCGTTTGCCAACGACTTTGTACAAGTGAACTATAAGGTTAGCTATTAACCATTAGAACTTTGTTCCGTTTAAGCAGAAGAATTTAGGGTCTGTTGATCTTTCATGGTTGTTTTTACAATAATTTATTGGCTATTTTGACA
>NZ_JBFRMK010000246.1:0-21127 GCF_041470405.1 Shewanella sp. 10N.286.45.A1 | reverse complement strand
TCGATTCAATGCTTCTATTGCGGTGTTATGAGCTTTTCACTTCGCCAGCTAAGTTTTATCGCTCAAGCCTTGTACTAGAAGTATTATTCCTTATGGTAAAGAACCGAACAAAAACTAAGCTTGAAAGAGCAACAGCCCCTAATTAACTATCAAATTTATAATCAAAATACTCAATATCTTTAGCACATAGCTTATCAACAACCGATTTCGAAGTTACTGTATACTTGTCTCTGTAGTCGACTGGTCCGGTTTCGTTTAAATGAGGAATTATATTTAAACGAATACCTAATTTTAAAAAAATCCTGTGTACATCCTGCTGGTAATTTTCATGGCGCCCAATAAACTTAGTCACCAACACACCTTGATCATCACATAAATAGTCTAGCTGACTAAAACTAAAATCCTTATCTATCGAGTAATCTCTAGCAATTCGGGAGTAATTACAAACAAACTCTTCAAAAGTAAATTCAGATTGCCAATCAAGATTGTATTTAGTTAGTAATGCATACCAAGAGTATATCCTTGCCCACGGATTTCGTACGAACGAAAAAGTGACATAATCAGCAAAAGGCACAGATTGAGCTGCAGGTGATCTAGCGTGTGAATGTTGAAAAAGAGTTCGCTCAAAGGCTAAATTTTGCTGATGACAAATATTAGTAATAGAAGTACCACCTGTACGAGGGATGTGAATAAAAATAAACCGATGTGAATCACAAATAATCATGAGCTTTCCTATGCTAGATTGAGTTTTAAATGAGAGTTTCTCCTTGTTGATTAAACCATAGTAGCGAGTCTTGCTGTTTACACTTCCTGAGATATTTTTGCTGTTTTGCGCGGATTCAACCTCTATGGTGAGAGGCTAGATTGGCAAGAAATTAGTCTGTATAGATTCTGCGCCAATGTTCTTCTATATTGTTCATCTCTATCTGCTGGTTATCTTGTGCTCACTGGCTGTCAATTTTATCGGTGCTAATTATGGCGATGTATTTGGATTTACACATATTGCTTATGTATGGTTGGTGACCACTGTTTTGTCGCTGTTGTTATACTTCCTGACTAAGCGGTTTAGTCTGTATAAGCATCAAAGCAAACAAGCTTGGATCAAATACTTTTAGTCTTTTAATACAAGGGAGCTAGTACCTCCCTTGTAGTTGCTTAGACACCAATAAGGCATTTCTGTTAGATTATTGCTTGCCTTGAGGTTGGTTAATATTGAAGAAAAATAATCTATTTGATATCAGCCTTACTTTGGTAGGACTTATAAGCTTGTATTTGATCAAAGCTGAGTAAAGATTCAAGCGCAAATTGGTTGTTTTGTAGTTCCTCTGATGAAATAACAGTTTGATGTTGCGGATGAAAACTGCCAGATGCGCCTATGACCGAATCTAACTTTTGCGAGTTATGCTCTTTTATCAGTGACTGAATTTGTTCTTTTTGATAGTTATCTAGCGATGGTATAGCTAAGTTCAGTTCTGCTATTTGATGATTAATTTGTTGCTGTTGTTGCTGTTGTTGTTGTTCATTTTCAAATTTCAAATATTCAGACATTTGTTCCTGACTTAAAAATACACTTATTGCTTGTTCGTACTGAAATTGATTGTTTTCAGCTATTCTATTAAATTCTCCATTTAGAATTTTTACTTCAGACTCACTATAATTAGGTTGTCCAAACCTATTTACTGCTTCCATGTATGGGCTCATAGCATCAAAGTCAGCTTCAGCTTTTGCTGTCAATAGTGTTGCTAGTCGTTTTTGTTGTTCAGGGGGTAAAGCTAATCGTTTGGATACCAGCCCCGCCACAGTCGTTATTTGTTGTGGGATAATTGCTGTTTTAACATATTCAGCAGACTGGTATGGCTCCTTTAGAATTGCTTCTCTTTCTTTTTCTGCTTCAATTGCTGTAGTGAGTTGATCTAATGTTTTATCTCTTTCGTTTAGTTGAAGTTCTAGTAATTTAACTTGGGAAATCAGGGTGTCAATATTAGTTGAATTAACCTCTGTTGCTTTACAATCGTCAACAATAGATGGTTGCTTAAAGGTTGGTTTATATTCAGTAAGTTGTGAATTATTGAACTCAGAAGAGGAGCTCTTTGAAATCAATGCAATAGTGCTAGCGCCGAATAATATACCGGTTAAGGCAAATGAAAACTCTCTTTTTGTCAAAGGCATATAAACTCCCTTAATCGTATTTTGTAAGAGCAAGCCACAGGTTGAGAGTGTGTGGCTTGCGTTAATTTTATCAGCTTAAGGTTGTCCAGGTTCTCCTGGACCATCTGGGCTCCCATCGCAGCCTCTATCTGGAGTATTGCATGGTATTCTTACTAGCTTTCGTTCTGTATGCTCGGTATAGCCAATGATTCTTCGCTTATTTTCAGAGAGAATTTTTTGCGAAACTAAAGGAATGTAACCACGGTAATCAGCCCAGGCTAAACCGCGGCGAGTGTTATCTTTCCATTTCATACAGCGGCAACTGCTGTCCCACTCTAAGTTTTGAGTCGTCTCAGTGTACCAATAGGTTTCACTATGGCTAGCATATTGTTGTACCGGGCATGCGACGGTTTCAGCTACAATAGTGCTTTGCTGTGTGTTTCTATAATGGAGTAAAGGAAAGTCTGGCTGGTATTGTAAATGGCCAAGATAAATATTGCCTGAGTACGTGCACTGTCGTGTCTTTTCAACATAATTTTCGTAGATAGGGGTCTTGACTACTACATCTCTATACTCCCATTTGAAACCATATTTTGGACCTGCAAAAATGGCAAATGTTGTTAGTAAGAGACTTAAAGCTATGAGTCCTTTTTTTAACATGTTAATTCCTTTTTTTAATGAAATTTGAAAGTTGTGTAATGTTTAGAGTTGATTGCAGTGAGTAAGTTTGTCAGACGCCCTAAACGCAATTGGTAACTCTGCTGCATGGCTATACTATCAATATAAAATTACATTAGATTATGATTTGGTAGTGATTTTTATTCAGGGGGGGGACAACTAAAGGCTGATTCATAAGGTTTTTTACTAGCGCTTTATGTTATGTGCTTTTCTGTTTTATGAAGATAAAAAAGCTTCGCATTACGAAGCTTTTTAAGGGATGAAAACATAATTGAACGTTAGAAGTTGTAACCAATGTCTAAGCTAAATGAGCGACCTGGGGCAGGGACTTTTCCTGCTGGTGATACGTCTAACCCTCTAAAGAAGTACTCATTATCAAACAGGTTGTTGACTGATAAACCTAGCTTTAGGCCACTATCACCCTGTTTAAATAATTCTGCAGCAATGTTGAAGTTAACCACAGTGTATTCGGGTATTTCACCCGCTGTTCCCGATACGTTTTCTTCAACCGTATTGGCTAAATCGGCAAATGACTCACTGTAGTAGAAAGCCATTAGCCCTAGGTCAATATTTTTAATGCTGTATAAGGCACTTGCTGATAGTTGATGCTTTGAGGCGAAAGGTAATTGATTACCTGCATATTGTCCTTCGAGTTGTTCGGTATCTAGGTAGTTATAGGCGCCTGTTAGTGTGAGATCTGGCAATGACATCGGCGAGTAAGTCCCCTCTAATTCAATACCTTGGTTTTTAGTTTTACCGATATTAACGAACATGCTGATATCTCGGCTGTACTCTGCTTTATTCTCAAAGTCGATTCGGTAAGCTGCCAAGTTTAAGTTGCTGCGCGCTGTTGGGGTAAAGCGTACACCGGCTTCATAGTTCCACGATAACTCTGATTCTAATGTTTGCCCTTTAGGCCACAGTTGTGAAATTTGTGGGGTACGTAGTGAGCGCTGTGCATTGGCATAACCAAACCAAGTATCGGTAAACTCATAGCCGACAGTAATACCCGGTAGCCACTCCTGCACATGGTTATCTTGGCTATAATCTTGTCCGACGTTGGTGAACGTCATGCGTACATCTTCGTAGCGGATCCCCGGCGTAACTGACAGCCTATCACCAAGGAAGCCGATCTTATCGCTGATGTAATATGCCATCGCATTGGTATCCATCTGCCAATCTCGAGGGCGGACAGCGACTTGGGTTGTGTTGTCGATTTGGTTCAGTTGGTAGCTAATGTCTTCGTTAACATAACGTACCCCTGCGATGATGTGCTGAGAAATATCACCATCAAGCAGCAAACTGGCTTTGGGTTCAATGCCGAAAACAGCGAATTCACGCGGGGAATTACGTAAGTGTGTTGCGTCTTGAGTGGTGTCTGCCCAATGTGAGCCTAAGTCGCCGTCAGTGTCGCTATTTTGGTTATAGAAGTCCCATTGAAAATTACGCTTACTTTTATTGCCAAATACGGTTAGGTCAAGTTCACCGTAGTCAATGGTTTTTGAATCATCAAGTACGTGGTTGTAGTTGACCGAAATGCGTTTGGTATTGGCTTTAAACTCATCATTAGGACGTAATGACTGATTGCGGTCTTCATCGTATGCCACTGAGTTCAGCGCGCCGGGAAGTTCGGAAAAAGCGTCGTAATATTGCAGTGTTGCATCGAGGCTATTTTGTTCATCGATGTTCCAGATTGTTTTTAACATGATGTTAGTAATGTCAGTATCTGAGTGGTCTCTAAAAGATTCGCCTTTAATAAGGTTGGCGTCTACACGCATAGAGAAATCTTGGTTAACAGCGCCACCAGTGCTGATATTAGTGTCATACAGGTTGCGACTATCACCCAAGAAGGTGATGCGCTCATTAAGGTTAGTTTGCCAATCTTCTGAGATAGGCTTTGATACTAAGTTAATGACACCACCAACGTTGTTGGGGCCATATTGAATTGAAGCGCCGCCACGAGCAACATCAATTCTATCAATCATAAACAGCGTTGCTGGGAATAATGATTGACCGGTATGACCGTACGGAGCAAGAGTCATCGGGATGCCATCCAGCAAGATCTGTGCATAACCACTACGACTGCTATCTAAGCCGCGTACCGAGATATTGGGTAATACACCTGTACCAGTTTCATCTTTAATTTTTAGCCCGGGTACTTGTTGCAGTGCGGTATCAATGGAGCGCACTGCTGTGCGCTCTAATTGCTCTTGAGTGATGATAGAGCGGTTACCAGTGTAGGTCTTTAGATCGGCAACTTCTGAGTCACCCAGTAAACTACCTGTGACGACAATGACTTCTGTTGCTTGCTTTTTTTCACTTGGCTCAGCAAAGACAGTCGAGCAGTACAAGCTGCTTGAGATAGCGATTGCAATCGTGCTCAAGTTGAATAATTTTTTGCGGTTTAACATATGTTTCCCTACGTTTTACTTGGTATTTTTGAGTTACTTGAATATGTGGAAGAGTGCTCTGCGTTCCTCATAGAGTAAGCGGCTAAACGCTCTGTATTGAACTGTAAGTCTGTTTAAAAGTTAGCTTTTTGAACGCTGCTGTAGCAGTCACTCTTATTGCGGAATTAATTGAGGATGGTAATTATTATCATTTGCGTGGTCGTGATCAAGTGGTTTACTTGTAAAGGTTAGGTAATCAATGTCACCCAGTAAAATAGTATTATTTATTAGTGTATTACCGTTTTTATTTGGGTTTAATTTGATTGTAGAATTTTAGTGTAAATAACCCTTTCGGCTAGTTTTTAACGTTTTACTTTTAATGTAAGGCTACTCGGAAGAAGACCAGGCTTTAATCCCTTTAACTTCTTCTGCTGTGCAGCCTAAAGATTCAAGAAAGTCGGTATGTACCTCGGGTAGATCCCTTTCAAACCTTACTGCATACGGAAATCGTGAAGAAAATGATCCGCCCTATTGAAGCTGTCTTCAATACGCCATCGCACCATAGAGTGCATCATGCGACTAATCGGCAGTATCTTGATAAGAATTATGCGGGGATATTCATCATCTGGGACAAGATGTTTGGGACTTTCGCTGAAGAGAAAGAGCCTGTTACTTATGGTGTTTATCCTAGACTAAACAGTGTTAATCCCGTGCGTGTTTTCTTCTCTGGTTATGTGACCTTGCTACGGCGATTATGGCAAGCTCCTAGTTGGGGCTACCGTTTGAATTTGTTGGTGAAGTCACCAACATGGGCTTGGCAACAAGAGCAGTCCTCAAAAATAGATAAGAGGGTTAATTAGAGCGGGTTCAGCTGCAAGCGCTCCGCGACTCGGGGGATTATAGTAATGTGTTTTTTGCCTAGTCAGTAATGAATAGAAGCAAGAAGCCCTACCTGGTAATAGGCCACTAACAAGCTCGTTTCTTGTTAGTGGCATTCTTTAATTAGGCTTTATGGCCTTATGAAGTTTAAGTTTTCTTCTATTTCACCGTCACCGTTTTCGTCAACACTTAGGGTTAATACATCATCTACCACGGTTAAATAAAGTCCTAGACTGCTATCGGTGGCAAAGTCATTGAGCCCTGCTTCTGCATTTCCATCAAAGGTTTGGCTTACGGTAACTCGATTGGTATCTGTGTTTATGCTGTAGGTTCCCCATTCCATGCCTGACTCCTCATAGTCGTCATCTGAGTCGACTTCAAAAATAACGTAAGTGCTGTTATCAATGAATATGATGCTGAGCAAGTCATTATCGTCATCTATCGCATTCCAGCTTCCGATGATCCCGTTCTGAATATCTTGTTTCTCTAACTCTTCAGATAGATGCTCCAGTGCCGCCTCAGTATCGATTAGCTCTGATACCGCGGTATCTTCCCCCCATTCTCAATGGTTGCTTGTACTGCTGCTGAGGTCGCAAATTCAGTTGTCGACATGCTGAAGTTAACAGGCTCTGCGTTATCAACCGCTGTTTGGGTGATGCTAATGCCATTACTTGGATCACCATCTTGATCTAGGGTTTGCAGTAGTCTGGCTATATTGATTACAGCGGTATTGGTGACATCATCGGTTGCGGCAATACTAAAGGGGACGATGCCAGTTGCAGCTGTTGCTGGGAACTCTAAGCCTCCAATGAAGAAAGTGACCGTTTCACCAGGTAGGTACTGATATTTACCTTCTGCATCAGTGGTGCCGCTAAGTGTTTCGGTTCGATAGCCAATGCCGATAACGGCACTATCTAGAAATACACCTGTGTCGGGTGTAGTTGTTACGGGTACTGGTTGTGATAACGTTTCCGGCTCTGGGGCATCATCACTGCTGCTACAGGCAACGAGAGTTAATAAAACCAATAAAGTAGTTGTGACCGAGTATTTATAATTGGAATTACAGGCAAGACTAGGTTTAAACATATCAAGCTTCTAGTTAGACGATTTGCTGCTGCGGCTCATGTTCAAAATATCCATCTCAGAAGCGACAACATAATTGAGTTCACTCTAGGTTTAACACAAAAGTTTCTCGATAAAATTATGTCATCGCCGAGTTCAAGACATTTCAGCAACTTTCATATTTATTGCTACCGCTGTAATTGTGAATCAATCACTTAGGAAAGTATTTTGTCTATTCAGGCAAGTTTTACTTTGGGTGTGGTGAATTCAATTATCATTAAAATCCAACGCCAATCGATGTTGATGACTATTTTTATATTACTCTCAATATTACTGTCAGGCTCATAGAGCCTCTATGAAAGGGGCTGGTTTTTGTGCTGCGTATTGCCGAAAACCTACCTATACCAATTAGGATAAGAAGTTGAGCTACTCAGAATGGTTGTTGCAAATTAATTCAATGCAGATGAATCCAAAGTGAGTAATAACATTATGGCTATTCCCTTATGAATTTATTCCTTACCGATGTTAGCAGAAAAAAAGCTTAGATATAATTCACTTTTAGTGAATATATATTGCTTTTGTGTGAGAATAAAAAAGGAAGTTTTCTGAGACTGTATCGATAGTATTTTTGTGGTGCTTAATCTATAAAGAGTATGCTGGAAATCAGAAGTTAAATATGAACACTTGTTTTAAAACCGCCTCAAAAGTTAACCTTCGAAGCGGATTTTTGCCTAATTGTAACCAAGAATATAACTCGGTGTTTCATCCTCCTGCTCGTAGGTGTATAGCTGGCTTTCATGCAGTGTTGAATCCTCTTCTGTCGTTTTTGAATGTTCAATTTCACCCTGTTTATAGTTATTAATGATATATTTTTCCATTACAACGTCCTTTAATTTAACTAGCGCTCTCCTTATATATAGTTTAAATAATTTACTTTGCTTGTTTCTATGCTAATTAATTTCATATTTGCTAATTTAAAATATAGCTTGGGTAATAATTAGTCTTGTTTATGACGAAATGTTCACTACGGAATGATATGAAATTTTTTGTGGTTTTAAGTTTATTACTTTTATTAAATGCCTGTTCAAGCGCGCCTGAACGTAATGAAAAAGGCTCTGTTTACTCTGGAGGGAAGGGTAATCTAGAAAACATTAGTGCAGTAAAAAGTCAATTAATGCAATTACATAAAGAATGGAAAGGTACACCTTATCGACTGGGTGGCTTGAGTAAGCAAGGTGTTGACTGCTCTGGTTTTGTGCAAGTAGGTTTCCAGCAAAAATTTGGCCTAACATTGCCGCGCACCACTGATGAACAAAGAGCTGTAGGCAAAAGTGTCAGTAAAAATAATTTGAGGCCAGGGGATCTGGTTTTTTTCAAAACAGGTTGGAGTACACGACATGTTGGGATCTACATAGGCAACCATCAGTTTTTACATGCTTCAACGAGCCAAGGGGTGATGATCTCCAGTTTGGACAATAGCTACTGGAAGCAAAAGTACTGGCAGTCGAGAAGGCTTTAGCTGTGTGGCTTTAGCCATTGCTATAACGCATATTCTGATTACTCTCAAAGCTGCACCCTTAAGTTGGATTGGTAACTATTAGATATTTATCAAATCTCGCTAGTTAACTTTATGCTACTTTAAAGCCATTCTTGCTGGCATCTATTTAGTCAGAGTTTATGCACGCTTAGTAAGAACTGATATTATAGCCTCAACAGATTTATTACATTCGAAGCAGGTTGGCGGCGGATGTACTCGCAACAGATTAAAGTGAAAGGATTAAGCAATGAGCAAAGCAAAAATAGGTATTGTTACTGTCAGTGATCGCGCTAGTGCTGGTGTGTACGAAGATCTATCAGGTAAGGCAATTATTGACGTACTTAATGAGTACCTTACGTCTGAGTGGGAGCCTGTTTATAAGGTCATTCCTGACGAAACTGATGCGATTGAAGCAACGCTAATTGATATGGCGGATGTGCAAAACTGTAGCCTAATTGTCACTACTGGCGGCACAGGTCCTGCTAAGCGTGATGTTACCCCTGAAGCAACTGAAGTGGTATGTGATCGCATGATGCCAGGTTTTGGCGAGTTGATGCGTGCTGAGTCATTGAAGTTTGTGCCGACTGCGATTTTATCTCGTCAAACCGCAGGTCTTCGTGGTGATTCTTTAATTGTTAACTTACCGGGCAAGCCTAAATCTATTCGTGAATGTTTAGATGCGGTATTCCCTGCAATTCCTTACTGCATTGACCTTATGGATGGCCCATTCCTTGAGTGTGATGAAGCGGTAATTAAGCCTTTTAGACCAAAAGCAAAGTAGCTCGCTTAAGCTGGTTTTAAATACTCATAAGCCCGAATCAACTCGGGCTTTTTTGTGTCAGGAACACTTATGCCAAAACCCATGGATGGGATAGTTTTGGTATTTGTGTCAGGAACACTTATGCCAAAACCCATGGATGGGATAGTTTTGGTATTTGTGTCAGGCCATAAATGTTCCATTCATTTATTGGCATTCCCTCCGTCCTTGGAGGTCCGCACATAAATGTTCCATACATTTATTGGCATTCCCTCCGTCCTTGGAGGTCCGCACATAAATGTTCCATTCACCTATTGGCATTCCCTCCATCCTTGGAGGTCCGCACATAAATGTTCATTCGGTAACTGCGTCCTGCGTTATTCTATTTGCTAAGTTCAAAAGGTTGCTAACATTTGTTGTTGCATAAGCTGGCGGCATTAAGCCCAGTGATGAGTAGCAAAGCAGGGATCATTACGAAGTGCACCATCGCATTGGGCTCGATACTAAAGTTGAGCCAGACCAATAGTGCCCAGCTCAATAACCAATAACTGACGCTGAATAGATGTTTAGTAGAGAATGACTTCATAACGAACTCCTTGATTTGTCGCTGGTGCCTGTTTGGTTGGACTCATAACAACTTGGATACAGTTTAAATTCTGGACAATTAGTAGATAAGTGGCATTATTGACAAAATAAAGGTGATTAGTGACAGGTGGGTTTCTGTGAAAAGAATCGTAGTGTTAGCTGCAGATAATGCAGTTGCTGGTGGCATCATCAGTTTTATGGATGTATTTAGCTTCTGTAATACTTACTGGAAGGTGACACAAGCCAATGCTGAAGAGGATCTGTTTGAGTGTAAAATTCTGTCACCTAACGGAGAACCAATTAGCAGTGACTATGGCTTATCACTGCCTGTCGTGCCTCACGCAGATGCCGAACATTATTTATCACATGCCGATGCGGTAGTCGTTGCTTCATCCACCATCACCAACCGCACAGAGCTAGAAAGTTACTTAAAAGCATTTCACCCACATATGTCGAGCCTGCATCAGTTCGCTCAAACGGGTAAGCCGATAGCTGCCTACTGCTCAGGAACGTTGGTGTTAGCGGCAAGCGGTTTACTCGACGGTAAAACCGCGACTTGCGTCTGGTGGTTGGCCGAGCTATTTAAGCGTCGATTCCCAAAGGTTAATTTATGCATGGATCACTTAGTCATTAACGATGGTCAGCTGCATACTGCAGGTGCTACTACAGCTAACTTAAGCTTAGCGTTGCAACTGGTTAAACAGCTGGTTGGTGAGCAGATTGCCACCCAAATGGCTAAGGTTTTACTTATCGACCCCAACCGCATCTCGCAGCAACCTTTTATGACACTAGATGCAGAGCCGCAGCATAAGGATCTGCTCGTCAGCCGTATTCAAGATTGGATGCAACTGCATTTAGCTCAGAGTTTTTTATTGGATGATATTGCCGATAAGTTTGCCGTAGGTAAGCGTACTTTAATCCGCCGCTTTAAAAAGGCACTCAATGAAACGCCAGCAAGCTACATGCAACGACTTAGAGTGGATGAAGCCAAACGCTTACTGGAAACCACTGAGTTAGCATTAGAACAGATAGTGATTAAGGTCGGCTATGAAGATGTAAGTTCTTTTAGAAAGTTATTTATTCAGTTAACCAGTGTATCGCCCAGAGCCTATCGGCAAAAGTTTAATACTCACAGTTGCTGCGAGTATTAAATTCATTCACTGGCAAGAAAGTGAGCTCAAGTTTGCTTCTGACTCCGATTGGCGTACTTATCGATTGCTTTTCCTGTGGTAGCCCAAACCAGTACGCCACCCCAAGCAATCAGTGAAAAGCCTGCAGGAATACAAGCGACTAATATTAATTTGAAATGTTTGCGGTTGAATACCAGTGCCAGTAGCGCTGGCAGAAACCATAGAAACACCACCACTACGGCAAGTAATGCTAAGAATATATACCCGTTCTACCTGAAGATGCAGGATTCAGTGGGAATTTAATAGACTTTAATCACGGCATTGATTGCCACTAATGGTCATTCCCTTGGTAAAATCAATAACACTGAGTAAAGTCTATTAAAGCCCATCGCAGAAGGCTTTGTGCTTGCCCACTTCGTTGTTGCATCAATTTAAAAGGGAATAACCATTTCTACATTAATGCGCCTAGAATTGAACAGCCACAATGCCTCTGAAACGAGCACCTGCAAGTAGAATGGGTATAGTTATCACTAGCTAAAATATTATCGATAAATTCCATTTTACTCATCTCCTATATTAAGCCTCTTAAGTCACTAAGAGGCTTATTGTTTTACTTATAAACCAAAGACAATTTTTTCGCTTTTCAGTGACTTTTGCATACCCATTGCTAAGCCTGCCGAAATCACCAATGTGGTAATGGATGACACTGCGAGTTGTACAACTGGTAGCTCACGACCCTTGATAAACTCCATCAAGGCTTGTAGCTGGCCTGATACTGGTAGCCACTGCAAGGTATCGGGAGCAATATCATAGCTGGCTGCCATTGCTAACATCATGGGTAAAATGAGCACTATGGTGAGGTACGACTGGGCTTCCTTAAAGCTCTTAGCCATAAACGATACAAACAACTGCAGGCAAGCGGCCATTATGGCAACGGGAAGGCCGATTAGCATCATCATGCCGATGAAGTTGCCATTAACGCTGACGCTAAAGCCTAGCTCCTGCCAAGGGACAAAGCTGTAAGCAAACTTCGATACGATTAAGGTCAATAACAGGCCTATCATCGCAAAGATGGTCACGGCGAGAATTTTAGATAATACAATCTGCCCTGTTGATACTGGATGGCTCAGCAATAACGCTAACGAGTTACGCTCGCGCTCACCGGCACTGGTATCAATCGCGAGGTTCATGCCTGAAATAAACACCGCGTAGATCATCGTCATAGTGGCAATACCCAAAATCATGCCTGCTTTTGAATCTGGTGTAGCTTGGTCCTCTACATTTAGCTTAATAGGCTGCATGACTCGCGGGTCAATACCGCGAGCAATTAAGCGTAAGCTGCCCATTTCAGAACTGTACGCTTGCAAGCGTTTTTCGAGGCGGCGAATCGATTTTTGTAGCTTCTCATTGGATGCATCGGCAATAAGGGTAACGTCAGCGCTGATCCCTTTAGCCATATTGCTGGCGTAATCATCACTGATGACCAACAAAATATCCTTGGTATTCTCACCGTCGGTTTGGTTAATCCCTTTGCTAGATAAGTACTTCACTAGATCGGGAGCGCCTTGCGGGTTGTCGATGTTGATATTCAAATCTTCTGGGCTCGTTAACTGGCCGATCAACATAAAGAACATGCCGCACATCAGCAGTGGTGCGCCCATCGCATAGTAAAGCCCAGCCATTACCGAGCGTTTGTCTCGTGCGGCATCAATAAGCTCTTTGCGGAGCATGGTGATTATTTTATTACTCATTTCAATATCCTTTTGTTGCCGTTGTGCTGGGCTGCATTGCGTATTTTTATTATTGAATGCATCATGCGGCAATCCCTTCATCGGTGCCGATAAGCTGAATAAAGGCATCTTCTAGTGAAGCTTTGCCCGTTTGTTGACATAGGGCGTCAGGGCTACCAACGGCAACAACTTTACCTTCTGCCATCACAATCACTTGGTCGCACAGTGCGGCAACTTCCTGCATCACGTGGCTGGAAAACAGTACACAGTGACCTTGATTTTTAAGGTCTCGCAATATGTCACGTAGTACTCGAGTGCTCATTACATCTAGCCCTCGTGTCGGCTCATCGAGAATAATATTGGTTGGCTGGTGGACAATGGCTTGTGCCAGTGCGGTTTTCATTCGTTGACCTTGAGAAAAGCCTTTGCACTGCCTGTCTGCAATATCAGCTAGGTGCAGTTTCTCAATCACATTGCTGGTGGCTTGTTTGGCATCTTTACGCGATAAACCATTGAGCTCGGCAAAGTAACTGATGTACTCCCGCGGGGTTAAACGTTCGTACAGACCAAATGGGTCGGGAAATAATCCCAGCTGCTGCTTGGCTGCAACCGGTGATTTGGCAATGTTAATCCCGTCGATTTCAGCGATACCATTGTCGGGTTTTAGTAGGCCAAACACTGTGCGTAAACAGGTTGTTTTTCCCGCGCCATTAGGGCCAAGTAACCCTGTGATCTGACCGTCGAGAGCTGAGAAACTTAAATCATTCAGCGCCTGCACATCTCCGATGCGTTTTGACAAGTTTGATACTTTAATCATCAGTGTTTCCTTACTTATTCAGGGCTTGTTGTGGGCTCAAAGCTTTGTCAGCATCGGCACTTAACGTGGTTTCTTGCTCATTACCATTGGCTGGAATGGCTTCAACAGTACTGGCATTTAAATAGAAATTACGGCGAGTATCTTTGCTTAAACACTCTGCGTCGATGTCGGTTACCGCACCTTTTTCGACAAGTTCGGCAATTAAGTTATTGCCACAAGATTGGTAGGCAACCCCATGAGTCGCATAAGGGGCGATAAAGTGTTTGGCATTGGTTAATTTTTCCATCGCCATCTCTCCCCAACTTGGCGGTGTGGCAGGATCTAATTCTCCAGATAACAACAGAGTAGGAATGTCACTGGCGATGGCTTGGCTGAAACTGTCGTCAACAGCAGGCATGTTCCATACGGCACATGACTGCTCAAAGGTCTTGAGCATCTCTTTACCGAAATAGTTTGCAGCTGTTGTAGCACGTAGTTCAGGTGTTAATCGCTGCCAATCTTCGCCACATACCACTGAGGCATGCATGCCCATAGCGATGCCTGTACTGTCCATTGACATGGCATAGAGACCGGTAATGGGTTGGAAATTACCTTTCGAAGCTTGGTGAATGGCGTGGGGGATCAGTGCTCGGACGCTGGGCGAGTAAAGTGCCATGCGCAGCGCACCTTTAAACTTACTGCGAGTCATGGTGAGTTGGGTTGCTTCGCCAGTGGTTGGATCTGCAATAGTGCTTATTTTCGGCGCTTCAGCCAGTTCGCTATCTACTTTTTCTAGATCGGCTGCGAGCTGTGGAAACTGCTTATGACATAAAGTATTGTTGCTACAATCTTGGAACACCAGCTCAAAAGCACGGGCAATCGCATCACCAATCGCCAATACACTTTGCTGCATCGGCACGACACCATCTAAGGTGACCGTGGCTAAATGTTCAGGGTAGTGACGCATATAAAGCTGTGCCATGCGAGTGCCATAAGAGACTCCATAAAGGTGCAACTTTTGATAGCCTAGATGGGCTCTTACCGCTTCAAAATCTTTCAGTGCGGGTAGGCTGCCATATTGGGTAACATCGGCGTCTAATTCATCTAAACACTTTTGGGTTTCGACGTGAGTATCAAAGTCGCTTTCGTTAATCGCCAGTGCATTGTCAAAGCCATCACCGATGCATTGCAGTTGGTTTGATTGGCCAGTACCACGCTGATCGATCAAGATAACGTCTCGAGTTTGGCGCACCTTAGTGAGCATCTTATCGAAGCCTTGGGCATTCTCTATCGCTGATTGCCCTGGGCCTCCTGCAATCGCTAACAAGGCTTCACTTTTGCCACTGCTCTTAATTGCTGGCATCACCACGTAATGTATTTGAATCTGCTTGCCGTCTGGTTTGGCGTAGTTTTCCGGTACGCTGACCGCGCCGCAGTTCATCTGCTCTGATAGCCCGTCAACATAACAGCTGCTAGCAGTGCTTGAGGCTGAAGTTGTCGTTGAAAGCGTAAGTGGCTGCGAATGAACAGAAGGAAGCAGTACAGCTGCCCAAATGGCAACTGCGATGGCAACTTTTTTACGGCGTGTCAGAGTTGGACAAACTCCTGCTCGTAATTGCGAATACATTCCGTGGTGCATGATACTGATTCCTTTTTGCAATTTAGCGGGTATATGTTAACTTGTTACTGTATCGGTGTATCAATGTATTAATACAGTGACTAAAGGCTAATGTTAGAGCAACTAAATGTCAACCCTAGTAGTG
Organism: Shewanella sp. 10N.286.45.A1; assembly: GCF_041470405.1. Taxonomy (NCBI): domain Bacteria; kingdom Pseudomonadati; phylum Pseudomonadota; class Gammaproteobacteria; order Alteromonadales; family Shewanellaceae; genus Shewanella; species Shewanella sp. 10N.286.45.A1. Next base: position 5,672 of record NZ_JBFRMK010000246.1, on the reverse strand, counting down.
GTGAACCAATTTATAAACAATTAAGCGAGCAGATCGTGCGCTTGATTGTGGGCGGCCAGCTACAAAGTGAGCAAGTATTGCCGTCAGTACGGCAGATGGCTGAGCATTTAACGGTAAACCCAATGACGGTGAGCCGAGCGGTGCAACAGCTGGTGGAGCAAGGTTGGCTTGAGCGCCGCCGTGGCCAACCTACTCGCGTGGCACAACGTGAGCAAAGTGATATCACCTCCAATGAACAATTATTACACCCGCAGATTGACGCGGTTGTTGAGCAGGCTAAACAACTCGGCATCAGCTTAGATGCGCTAAAAACACTGCTTGGTGATCGCTGGAAGTAACATTTAAAGGATTTTTTTCGATGGATATGAATGAAACACCAATTTTAGTCTGCAAGCAGCTGACAAAAAAATTTGATGATAAAGTCGCGCTTAATGGGTTAGAGATGGCGCTGTACCCTGGAATGGTTGTGGGTTTACTGGGGCAAAATGGCGCGGGTAAATCGACCTTAATGCGCTGCGCTTTAGGGATTATACAAGCAAGTTCTGGCAGTATTGATGTGCTAGCAACGCCCGTTGAGCAGATGACGTCAGAGATAAAAACGCAAATAGGTTATGTGCCGCAGCAACCTTTTGGTTATGAGGGCTTTAGTGTATCTAAAGCGCTGGATCTGCATCGGAGTTTTTACCCTGAGTGGGACAGATCATTAGAGGCTGAATGGCTACAACGATTCGATCTTGATGCTAAACAGCAGGTGCAGCGTTTATCGGTTGGACAACGTCAGTCGTTAGCACTGATTATGGCAATGGCTTATCGACCTAAACTGCTGATCCTTGATGAACCTGTTGCCAGTTTGGATCCCATCGCCAGACGTAAATTTATGGCCGATCTGTTTGAATTAGCACTCGAGTCAGGCTCTTGTGTGCTGTTCTCTTCTCATATCACTTCCGATCTTGAACGGGTTGCTAGCCATCTCGCGCTGATTAAGCATGGCGAGCTGGTGATATTTAAAGAGATAGATGAGCTGAGAGAACAAGTGAGACTATTAAAACTGAGTGAGTCTGCCACGCTGCCTGTCGAGTTAAATGAACTGCATCGAAATGGCAATAATGTGCTGGTTGATAACTATCAACAGCAACAGTTTACTGGGCTTATCAGTGCTAATGCACTTAATCTAGAGCAGCTGTTTATGGAGCTGCACTCATGAATAGGGCCTTCATAACCTCGGGTAAGTGGTTAAAAGGCTCTATTCGGCTGTGGTTATTTGATCTTGGTTGCGCCAGTTTTCTGGGGGTTGGCTTACTGGGATTATTTATGGCATTAGCTATGCCTTTTATGCTCCCTGATGACGCTGAGCGCAAAGTCGACACATTAATGCTGTTGATGAATATGTTTGTCGCTTCAACTTGTGTCGCTATCGGTTGGCAGATGAACCGCTTAGCCGCTACAGAGTGGGCCGCTATTGTGCCCCAATATCGGCAAAGTGTTCTGCTTCAAGCGCTTACATTATTGATAACAAGCCTTATCATCGCCACCATTTTTTTAGCTGTACATAACGCATTTGATAAGTTTGATGAGCTACTGCTGACTCTATTATTCGGGCTCGGTTTTCTCTATTTTAGCTTGAAGAATAGCAGTGCTTTCCATCTGTCATTTGTATTGTATATCTCTTTGCCCATGCTGCCTTATTTGGCTGAACTGTTGCCTGCAACAGGTAGTGTTTTGTTATTGTTTACAGATCTGGTTTTGGCAGCGCTTTTATGGCGCAAGCTATCAAGGTTTGGTTGGAATAGTAAAGCGCGTATTGTTTACCTTAATGGTCTAGAGATGGGCTGGTTTTGGTTGCCATCACTTAAGTCTTCCAAGCTGCTTAACCGATTCGAGCGCTATCTGCACCCCGCTAACTATTTCATTGGCCCTATGCTGACAATGATGTTGCTAGCAATGCCACTCGTCACGCTGTTTTTAGCACTTGGGGCATATTTACTCGATGTGCAGTTGCCTGTGCTATTTCTGTTGATTCAGTTTAGTAGTATCGCGTGCGCCATGTTGCACTGGAGCCGTATTCAACGTTGGCGTGCGGTTGAAAGCCTATTTGTATTACCGGGCTTTGATGGCAAACAGGGCATGATTAATGCCTTCATGTTAGCCCAATACCGTTTACTGGCCATATTAACGGTTAGCATGATGGTGACTGCAGCATTAGTCAGCTTGCTATCACCACTGATGAGTTTGTCGGTTTGGCTACACATAGTCTTGAGTAATGTGATTGGTTGCGCGGCGATATTAGGTTTAGGCTCGATGTGTCGCACTTCAATGCAGATCTCCGCCACAATCTTTTTTGTCGCACTGCAATCTGGCTGGGTATCATCTTCGCTTTCTACGGTGCAAAGTGGCGGAGATATTTGGCACTGGGTAGCTTGGGACGTTCCGTTGCTAATATTAGCGTTTTTCTGTCTTTGGTACGGCAAATATCGCCTATGGCGTGGTGACCTATTGTCTAGTTAACTGTTTGAAACTGTTATCAACCGGCTGGTTTTGTTGTGTTACGGATTACTGGTTTTTATTGCTTGGCACTTAACGGCTATGTTTGAAATCAATATAGAATTAATTAGCCAACCTTTTTAGCGGCGCAATTACATACACTTGTTACTGAGGTGTTTCTGTTTTAATTGAGCTGGTTAGCTTAAGATATTTTTTGTTAATCGAAGGCCGTTCATCAGCATGAGCGGTCTTTTTTTGTGTTTGACTTAACACTAATAGAGCAAAAGCTCTTAGTTTTTGAGCGAACTTCGAGTAAACTTACTTTAAAGCGGAACACTTGTAAGCTAAAAGGTAGTTATTTTATGTCACTCGAGTCATTTCATGTTATACGTCTTATACAGCAACAGAGCCAAGCACTTGGCGATGCGATAGCACTCGAAGGATTCGAAATGGCCGCGCCTTGGCATCAAGTTAGTTGGGGCCAGTTTGATGTTATCACCTCAAAAATTGCACGGGTGTTAATCCAGTTTGGCATAGAGTCGCAAGACCGTGCAGTGATCCTTTCACAGAACTGTCCGCAGTGGACTTGTGCTGATTTAGGCTTATTAAAGGCTAAAGCGGTTGTTGTGCCTATCTACCCAACTAGCACTTTAGAACAAGCTGCTTACATAGTTAACGACGCACAGGCTAAACTTATTTTTGCTGGCGACGCTGAACAATACGCTATGGCGTGTGATTTGGTTGCCCAGTGTGATTCAGTATCGCGGATTGTGGTTTTTGATAAGAGTGTGCCGTTACAAGATAGCTGTAATCACTTTTACTTAGATGCTCTGCTGGAGCGAGAGCTCGATAAGGTCGCTGATACTGAGTTGCAAAAGCGACTCGCCGATACCAGTCTTGATGATTTACTCACGCTTATATACACCTCTGGCACCACGGGTGAGCCCAAAGGGGTGATGTTAGATCATCGTAATATCGCATCGACAGTGCGCCAACACGATCAGAAGATGAACTTCGAAACTGGCGATACTTCATTGGCATTTTTGCCATTAAGCCATGTATTTGAGCGTGGCTGGAGCTTCTATGTGCTTTGTCGCGGTGGTCACAATGTTTACCTGCAAGATCCAATGACTGCAAAAGATGCCATTACGGCAGTGCGTCCGCATACATTATGTGTTGTGCCGCGTTTCCTAGAGAAAGTTTACAGCGCAGTACAAGATAAAGTGAGTAAAGCCCCCAATGCACGACAGAAAATGTTTGCTTGGGCGATGTCAGTGGGTGAGCGCCAGTTTGAAGTCAGCCAAGGCCGCGCTAAAGGCTCTGCAATGTTGAATTTGCAGTGGGCAATAGCCAACAAGCTAGTTTATAGCAAGCTGCAACAGGTATTGGGTGGTCGTCTTAAATTTATGCCTTGTGGCGGTGCTGCGCTAGACACTAAAGTGGCTAGCTTCTTCCATAGCATTAATGTACCTGTGTTGTGTGGTTACGGTATGACTGAAACCACTGCAACAGTGACCTGTAATACCTTGGGTAACAGAGTGACAGGCTCAAATGGACAAGTATTACCAGAAACCGAGATTAAGCTTGGTAAAGACAACGAAATTCTTGTTCGTGGTGATACCGTTATGCGTGGTTACTATAACCGCCCGCAAGAAACTGAAGAAACCTTTGAAGATGGCTGGCTTAAAACCGGCGATGCGGGTCACATTGACGAAAACGGCAATCTGTTTATCACTGACCGTATTAAAGAGCTAATGAAAACCTCAAACGGAAAGTATATTGCCCCGCAGCGTGTTGAGGGCAAAGTCGGCTGTTGTCCATTCATCGAACAGGTAGCGATTATTGCTGATGCGCGTAACTACGTTACCGCATTGATTGTGCCTGCATTCGAGTCTTTAGAGGTATGGGCAAAAGAGAAGGGCGTACATTATGAATCGCCACTTGAGTTGCTGCGTCATTCCCATGTTGTAGAGCACTTTGAAGAGCGCTTAAAGACCTTACAAACAGAGCTTGCAGGGTTTGAGAAAATTAAAAAATTCACCTTACTGCCAGATGCATTTTCAATGGAAGCGGGTTTAATCACGCCAACAATGAAGCTACGCCGTAAGGTTATTTACAATAAGTATGCGCGAGAAATCGATAAGATGTATGCGCGGTAAAAGATTAACACAGCAATAGAAAAGGGATGCCATGCATCCCTTTTTGCTATCTGGCTTAAAGTAAGTAGAGCAGGTATAACTCGAGGTGAGCAAATACTGCGTTGAAAAAGAAATATCGGTAGAATGAATCGATAACATGCCAACAATAATAACAAGCATAAGGAAGAGACAGCGTGCAGCAGAGTGAATTTAGCTTAACCATACAACCGCGTTTTTGTGAAACCGATGCGTTAGGTCATATCAATAACACGGTGATCCCAGTTTGGTTTGAAGCGGGCAGAGAACCGATTTTTAAGATCTTTAATCCACAGCAAGACTTGTCGAAATGGAACCTCATTGTCGCAGGTTTTACTATCGCCTTTAACGCACCGACTTACTTTGCAAGTGACGTGACAGTCAAAACTTGGGTTAGTCGCATTGGCAATAGTAGTTTCGAGCTCACTCAGAGTTGTTGGCAAAACGGCAAAAAAACCGCAGAAGCGCAAACGGCGATGGTGCATTACGATTATGCCACCGAGAAAAGTGTGCCTTTGAGTGAAGAGGTACGGCAACAGCTGGCTTTGTTAACGGGTGAATAGCGTCATCCACGTTATTCCATCTCAATAATGATGAAGCTGCAGTTTAGCGGGGCAAACTCGACTTCTTTTAATGGAGTGAATAGTTGCGCGGGGCTATCGCCTCGCCAGGTTTGTCTGGTTATTTCTGTGCGAAGATAATGTTGCTGTTGCTGCATTAACTGAATAACTAGCATCTCCCCATCAAACTGCCACTGGCCTTGATAGCTATCTAGCTGCTCTAATTCTGTATCTAACACTTCATGTTCGAGGGTGACATTACCGCCTGGATTTAATGCTAATAGCGTGTCGCCTGCTGTGCAGTTGTCGCTTCTTAACCAGCTAGGAGGCGTGGCTGTAGAATGACTGCCGCGGATATAGAGCCCGATATTATCGATACTGTAAAAGTGTTTTCCCTCTGCAAATTTATAGGTTTGCGGCTGGTTAAACCCAAGTTGTTGTAATACCAATTGCATTA
>NZ_JBFRMK010000245.1:0-5138 GCF_041470405.1 Shewanella sp. 10N.286.45.A1 | reverse complement strand
AAAGATTAACAGCCCCTAGTTATAGCGCGGTCATTCTTAGCTTTATATCGGGCACTTTGTGGGGGCGCGCTATTGCGCTATCAACCAGCAGCACGACTGGGCGTTTGCTTATACAGGGTAATCTGTTTTCAATCTTGGCTTGGATAGCTTTATTACTAAATCAACCGCAGATCAGCCTGGCGATATTGGCTGTAGGCTACTTAAGCCTGTTAGCGATTGAAAGAAAAGCTAAAGAGTTATGCCTTAACCAAGATTATATACCCGTTCAACTTGAAGGTGCTCGTTTCAGAGGCTATGTGCCAGTTCAATTCTAGGCGCATTAACGTAGAAATGGTTTTTCCCTTTTAAGTGAGTGCAACAACGAAGTGGACTGGCACAAAGCCTTCCTAGATGGGCTTTAATGGGCTTTACTCAGTGTTATTGATTTTACCAAGGGAATGACCATTCGTGGCAATCAACGCCGTGATTAAAGCCCATTAAATTCCCACTGAATCCTGCATATTCAGGTAGAACGGGTATATATCAATGAGGCTCAGATTAACGTTGGTAGCGGTAACTTTGCATCTACTGATGTTAATCCATCAATTTTTCGGAGGTTAGCAATGAAACTACGTATCTTCTATGACTCACTCTGTCCGCTATGTGACGCAGAAATGCAGCACATTAAATCATTAGACAGTCACGATAACATTGAACTACAAGATCTCAATCAAGCTGATTTTAGCGTTAAGTTTCCTGAGATAGATTTCGCTCTAGCGAATAAGATTTTACACGCTCAGCGTGCCGATGGTTCGTTAATCACTGGACTCGAAGTGACCTACGAAGCCTGGGCTGCAGTGGGTAAAGAGAAGTGGGTTTCCCTGTTACGCTGTTCGTTAGTTAAACCATTTGCTGATAAAGGTTATCTGTTCTTTGCTAAGCACCGCTACCGAATATCTTACCTACTCACTGGCAAGAAACGCTGCGAAACAGGCACTTGCTACCGCTAAGCTTGACTGCTGTAGCAGTTCATATCGATTCGACTAGAATTAATTTTGTAAGTAATGCAATCAAACTGGCTGCTTAATCGTTAAAGGGTTGAATGTGTTTATTTATCAAAAGGAATAATCGATATGAAATCTTCAACAACTGCATTAGGTGTAACGGTTGCTGGTATTTTAGCGGCGAGTTTATCTTTAAGCGCACAAGCAGTGCCGGATCAACCCAAAGAGTGGGAGAAGTGCGCCGGGATTGCTAAAGCCGGTGCCAATGACTGTGGTGCATTAGATGGCAGTCATGGCTGCGCTGGTCAAGCCAAAGCAGACAATCTTCCTACAGAATGGGTTTATGTTCCTGCAGGCACTTGCGACAAAATTGCTGGTGGCGAAGTTAAAGCGGTTAAACCGGCGAAAAGCTAATGCCTCATTCTGGCATAGTAGGCGCAGGCATAGGTCTGCGCACTCCCCATGTTCAGCAAATATTGGCTGACGATAATCTCGAACTCCCTTGGCTAGAGGTGTTGGCTGATAACTGGTTGGTGGACGGCGGGCTAAACCAGCATCTGCTTAAGCGTATTAGTGAGCGATTTCCACTGGTGTTTCATAGCGTAGGTTTGTCTCTTGGTGGCGCCAACACGCTGGATGTGGATTACCTCAACAAGATCAAATCTCTCAAGCAAGCCTGTGGCGGCCATTGGTATTCAGAACATGCAAGTTTCTCCGGTAACAACGACTTTAAAGTCGCAGATCTGTTACCGCTGCCCTATACAGACGAAGCTGTCATGCATATCAGCAAGCGGATTCAGCAAACCCAAGATCTATTGGGTGAAAGAATGTTGTTGGAAAATGTGTCTACCTATATGAGTTGCCAACATAATGAATTGAGTGAGGGAGAGTTTATTGCTGCTATTGCTGAAGAAGCCGACTGTTATCTGTTGTTGGATATCAATAATGCTTTTGTCACTAGTGTGAATCTCGATCAGCAGTTACAAGCCTTTTTGGATGCCGTACCTGCCAAGCGGGTAAAGCAGATCCATTTGGCGGGCTTTCATCAAAAAGATGATTATCTGCTGGACGCCCACAACCATCCTGTCGATCCGCAAGTTTGGCAGGCTTATCAAAATTACATTCAGCTCAATGGCAATATTCCCAGCATGATTGAGTGGGACAGTGAAATACCTACACTGGAACGGCTGTTACAGGAGCGGCAGATTGCCGCCGATATGATGCAGTTTAATGCTAAGCCCGTTGCTGGAGTTGATCGATGCGCTTAGCGGACTGGCAGGGAGCATTTATTCAAGCACTGCAAGCGAATGGCGATGAGCGTGCATTATTGACTATGGTCAATCAGCGCGAGCATTCTCGGTTAAAAATTTACCAAAACAACGCTTTTCAAGCGCTGCTAAGTAGCCTACAAAGTAGCTTTCCTGTTTGCCAGACGGTCGTGGGAGAGCGCTGCTTTGAGCAACTAGCGCAGCAATATTGTAACCGTTACCCTTTGAAAGATGCCAACTTAAACCATTATGGTGCACAGTTTCCAAGGTTACTTGCCGATGAGATTAAGCAGCATCAAGCATTTACCGGGCTTGAGTACTTACCTGAGCTGGCAACACTTGAATGGACGCTAAAGCAGGGCTATTACGCTCAAGATCGCAGTGACTATGTGCGACAGCCACAAGTTCGTAGCTTGGATGAGTTGGCGCTACTTAGTGAAGCGCAGCAGCAACAAGCAGTGCTACTTCTTCAACCTGATATTGAGCTGCTTAGTTGCCACTATCCGGTACAACGAGTCTGGTTAAAACACCAAGCCACAGCAGAGCAAAACTACACTGCTAGTTGCGATAGCCCTGTAAGCTATCTGCTGATCTTCAGGGACCGCTTTAAGGTGAGTTTTAGGCAAATACCAACGCCTCAAGCTAAGTTAATCATGGCTATAAAGCAGGGTATGTCGCTCGGGCAGTTAACTAGCACTGATATGGATTTGAGTGAATTAACTCAACTGATTCAACAGGGCTGGATTGCGGGCTATAAACTGGTGGTAACAGCCGATGGATAGAGCGCTATTGCAGAGTCTATATCGCTACTGTTTATGTCTTACTCGGCATAGCGCAGCAGCGGAAGACTTATTGCAAACAGCGATCGAACGTTGGTTAAGTAGCGCAGTTAAACCGAAATATCCGACAGCCTACCTACGCACAATTATCCGCAATCAATTTATTGATGACTGCAGACGCCTAAAGCGGATCGACTTTGACCCAATAGATGAGCACGCCCCAGCATTATTAGATGAAACCTGTATGGAGCAGGTCGCGTTGCAACATGACTTAATTGAGTATCTGTTCTCTCAGCTCAATGCCGCCGAAAGGGAGGTACTGTATCTGTGGGCGGTTGAAGGGTTTAGCGCTGCAGAGATCGCCAATGACTTGGGTCAACCTAGAGGTACGATTTTGTCGAGGCTACACCGGATAAAAATTAAGGCGGTTGAGCTTATGCCAAATGAAACCGCCACCACACAAAGTAACGGTCAGGGGAGCTAGCAATACTATGAGTAATAAGCACGATGCCACTGACAACAGTTTTAGACAATCAGTGAAGCAATATATTGAAGCTCAGCAACTGTCAGATGAGGCTTTAGCACGCATGGAAGCATTGTATTCTGCTGCAGCGCAGGCAGATGAAGGGCTTAGTGCTGATTGCTTGTTTAGTAAAGAGTTACAGCTTGAAAGTGACGCGATTGAAAAGCCGTCTGCTCAAGATTATATAGACGAAACTGAGTCTATGCTTGCCAGCCAGCCAGCTGCATCGAGTAAGGGGCGAAAACCTTTAGTTAAATTAGTTTATGCGCTTGCAGCCAGTGTTTTTGTGCTGGTGGCAGCATTTCAGCTGTACTCATATACCCAGATTCAGCAGCTATTTAATGGTGCATCAAATAGTGTTGTTATGACGAGTATGAGCTGGAAAATTGCTGATGAAGTGGCTCGAAATCATGTAAAGATGAAACCACTTGAGGTGAGAACTGAGCAACTAAGCCAGCTTAGAGATTATTTTACTCAGCTGGATTTCACCCCCGTTAATTCAAGCTTTCTCGCCAAAGCCAACGATACTGATAGTAAAATGCTTGGAGGCCGTTATTGCTCTATTCAGGGTTTAACAGCTGCACAGATTCGATTTAGTCAAAAAGATAAGCAACCGATCACTCTATACGAAGTGCAATATGATCCATCCCTCTATGGTGAGCAGCCAATATTGGAGCAGGGAGATAAGCCCACTGAGCTAATGGTTCGCGGTGTAGCCGTGTCTATATGGGTCGAGAAAGGGCTATTAATGGCAACAGCCCGCTCGGTTGATTAAGGTTTTATCGTCATTTTTTACGGTATCAGTTTAGATCGACATGAGCTTGTGTTTGTTAAATAGCGTCCATTGATCCACCTTTTCACCATTAGGCAAAGTGCAACTGCCATCAGCAAGATCGACCGTGCCGCCTATTTCTAAACAATATTGTGCTGCTGGGTTCGGTGTTTTTTGCATTTCAGTGACGTCGGGAACTTGTTTATGCCCGCGCTCAAATAACTGCCATTGTTCAATAGTTTCGCCGCTGGGGAGGGTGCATATCCCAGTGGCCAAATCGAGCTCTCCTTGTAAAGAGATACAATACTCCGATGCTGGATTCACTTTGCCTACCGAGGTCGGTACGTGTTGAACAACAGGTTCATCAGTTTGCTGAGATTGCCTATAGAGTTGCCACTCTTCAATACGCTCGCCACTAGGTAATGTGCAGTAACCGACTTGCCCGTCATCTTGGTTTTCAATTTCGAGGCTTCCACCTTGTTCTATACAGTAGCTTGAGGCTGGGTTAGCTAACTTCGCCGATGTTGCAGCTGGTGTCACTTGGTTGGTGGATTGAGAATCGCAAGCCACGAGTAGTGCACAGCTCGATATAAAACTGATTATCTTATATTTTCTCATATATCGTTCTCTTCTTGGCAGTCGGTTATTAAGTGTTAACGTATTGGTCGCTAAAAAGGGCTATTTTTCTGTCGATAGGCAGCTTTAATGTGTTTGTAGAGTGTAAAGTCTTTGAAAGAGCCGCTAGCTAATCATTTATTCTAGCTGCAAAATGGCTGTTATTAAGTGAGTATGTCGTTTATACCCGTTCTACTT
>NZ_JBFRMK010000244.1:9039-13071 GCF_041470405.1 Shewanella sp. 10N.286.45.A1 | reverse complement strand
AGAATTGTCTACAGCCCCACGTTTATGTCTATACATTGCTTCATCGGCAGCTTTGATAGTCTTATTTAACTGGCCGTGATACTGCTCGATACCATAACTAAAACTAATATCTCCTCGTTCACTCAGCGCTGTCTCTATAATATTTATCTCATTTTCGATACGCTCTATAGGTCCGTGGCAAAGCGCTATAAATTCATCGCCACCATAGCGCGCCACTAACTGCTTTTCATGCCATTGGGCTTTGAGAAGGCGGCTCAATGTTTGCAGAGCTGCATCGCCCGCAGTATGACCATGTTGGTCGTTAATCGCTTTAAGGTTATCTAAATCGATGAGTATCAAGTAACAACCAAAATGGGGTTTTAGCTTCCACTCGTTGACAAGCGTTTCAAAACGTTGACGATTGTACAATTCAGTCAAACTGTCAAAGTTAGCTAGCAAATTTATTTTATGATTTTTTTGGTATAGAGAAATCGCATTTGCTGCTTCATGAGTCAGTATCGCCACGAGGTTGCGATCATAATGGCTAAAGGCCTTTACTTTTCCGCTATCTAAATTGAGCATGGCGTAAAGCTGACCATCAATATGGATCGGGCTTGATAAGGTTGAACGTATGGCTGTTGAGGGAGCATTGAGCAGGATATTTTGATCTGACGAGCTTAATGAGCTGCGAGAGTTAATGGCTTCCATATCATCAATGACGACGACTCTATCGCATTTACCTTTGGTTAACCGATATTCAAATGATTGCTTTAGATTGATATTGAGCTGTCTAAGCTTATTGATATCAATCCCCACACTTGATTCAAATGATAATGCACCAGTGTTGGGTTCGACTCGAATAATTGAACCCATTTCAGCACCATCAACACTACTCACGGCCTTATTTAGTAGTGCGTTTAAAAAAGCAGTTTCATCTTGATACTGACTAGAAATATTAACTAATTCGAAGGTCGTTTCATTTACATGCACAACTTGCTGCAGATGTTCCCAAAGCCTTGTAAGTCGCCCTTGATGAAAATAGTAATTGAGGCTGTAGCCAAGCAGGTAGATGATACCAACAAGGAGCAGGTTTGCCACAGCGTTTGGTGATGCGGTGATACTAAAAAAAAACGACCAACAGATAAACAGCAACATCAAAGGCACGCCTAGCAGAGCTAAGTGAGTCTTCCAATCGAGTGAATCAATTTTCTTCTTTTTTAAACTGTCTTTGATGGGCAACATGAATATCCTATTCAGCTGAGTCAAACCATTTGTTTGCTGCATTCAAAAGAAAATATTTGCGGGTAATGTTCATGGTAAATAACTTAAATAGTAGATAAAAAGTACAACTCTAACAAGTGCTTAATCTTGCAACGGCGAGTAGCTGTATTTGTTGAAAGCTACCGGGCGAGTTTATCAAATTTAGGTGACTAAACTGTAGTGCTATTTACGCTTAATAACGCATTTGTATACATCATCATTTTGACTGACAAAATTATTTATGTGAACAGCTATCGATGTTACAAAATGATACATTATATTCACACTCTATAGCCATAGAGGCTCTTAGGTCTGTGTGACACCGTATATTTAAAGGGAACCAAAGGTAAACAAGAGATTGGCTAGCGATCTTAGTTATTTGTTATACATATGTACTAATAAGTTATTTGCAGTCAAAACAAAGCTTAGAGATAATTAGGTCATTGGCTTTGGGGGAAGCCTGTTTACTCTTTGCGCTTATTTTCATTATAATGCGCGCAAATATAATAATGTACCGCCCTACACAAGGACAAAAAATGAGCAAACCATTTGTTGCAGTATTAATGGGGTCTGATTCTGACCTGCCTACAATGCAATCTACCCTAGATGTACTAAAGACTTTCAACATTACGTTTGAAGCTAAAGTGACATCTGCCCACCGTACTCCAGCTGCTACTCACGCTTACGTGACTGATGCTGAAGCTCGTGGTTGTAAAGTATTTATTTGTGCTGCAGGTCTTGCTGCACACTTAGCTGGTGCAGTTGCTGGTATCACTACTCGTCCAGTGATTGGTGTACCAATAGACAATGGTCCACTACAAGGTCATGATGCATTACTATCTACAGTGATGATGCCTGGTGGCGTTCCTGTTGCTACTGTCGCTATCGGCAGTGCTGGTGCTAAAAATGCTGGTTACCTAGCTGCACAAATGCTAGCGGTTGGTGATGATGCACTGGCTGTAGCTGTAAAAGAAGAGCGTGCTAAGTCTGCTGAAGCTGTTCAAGCTAAAGATGCTGCGCTACAAGCTAAACTAGCTTAAGCAACACTAAACAAATAAAACCGCAGTGTTTTCACTGCGGTTTTTTTGTGTCTGTTAATACCAACGGTATGACGTATCTGTGTTTTTAGTTAATCGATATCGATAGTTTCACTCTAGCATTGAGTAAAATTGTCATTATCTGTTCATGTTTGTAACGCTGCCAAATTAGTTCCACACTCCATGTCATCGCTATAAATCTCGCTATAGACAAATAACCCGCTGCAATGCAGACTGATTGTTTCAATACTCTGTAAAGGACCTTGGTGTGTTAGAGTCCATTCACCCGACAGATCAACCTTTAAATGCAGATCCCGACCAAGCGCTGATGCTGCTGTATGCTAGCGGTAATACTCGCGCTTTTGAACTGCTATACAGTAAACACAAAGGGCCGTTATACCGCTACTTTGTGCGGCAAATCTATGACAATCAACTAGCTGAAGATCTGTACCAAGAAACATGGAGCAGAGTGATAAAAGCAGCGGCCAATTATCAAGCCAAAGCAAAGTTCACCACGTGGTTATATCGCATTGCACATAACTTGATTATTGACCATGTTAGAGCCAAGAAACCTGAAAGTAGTTTTAGTGATACTTTTGAAGATGGGCAAGAAACCGAATCCATCGCTAGTTGTTTGTCTGAATCTCCAGAGCAACAACTGCAACAGCAAAAGAAGGCGCTGCTACTTAAAGACTGCGTGAAAGACTTGCCGCAAGTTCAACAAGAAGCGTTCTTGCTTAATATTGAAATGGGCTTCACTGCCGCAACGATTGCCGATATTGCAGGTGCAACAGTTGAGGCAACAAAGAGCCGTCTTCGTTACGCAAATAAAGGCCTTAAAGCCTGTGTCGACCTGAAGTGGCAGGAGGTGGAGTATGACTAAAGAAAGTGAAGACAATACTCAAAAAGAGCTACATGCTCTTTATCAACATATTGAGCAAGAACAACCATCAAAAGCACTTGATAACGCCATTTTACAACTCGCAGCCAGCAATGCAAAACCACGGGTGAAAAGCCAGTCATTTTGGCGTAAGCACCGTTGGCCGTTGTCTTCTGCAGCTTCTGTATTATTGGTAGTCACTCTGTTCGTGATTAATCCACAAATGCAGACGGGTAATTTGAGTGATGAAGCGATGCCAGCCTTAATGTCTACGTCAGAAGAGCACAACGCACCAGCGATGATGAGAATGGCTACGCCAGAAATCGAGTCAGATAGTATCTCAGCCCAAGAAAATACTAGCGCTGATGAAAAGCCGCAAATCAAGCTGCAATCATCGGATTTCAATGGGGCTAAAAACTTAAAAAACCTTGCTACTGATGTTGGAGCGCTGATTGCTGAACTCGATGAGATCGAAAAAATGCTTAACCTAGAAGAGGTTGCTCAGGCTGAACAAGCATTGCAACGGGTAGAAAGTGAATATGAAACCCTGTTGCAGCCAAATGAGGCATTGCAAAACCGCTTTAACCAATTGCAAAAGCAGCTAGATGATCTCAGAGAATAGAATCATCCAGTTCATTAATAGAAAGTCGCTTTTATCTTTAATAATGCCTACTCATACAGTAGGCATTATACCAATTACAATAAGTATTTGACTCGTTCGGAGGGGCCCACGTAGTGCGGCTGAGTTTAAAGAATGGGCCAAACGCTGTATGCTTCGCTATGGGATTTGGATATGCGAGACCAAGGGTGATCGAAGGTAGAATAATGCAGGAGCAATTATCGAGAGCGAAGCGGGATGCCAGAGTCGAGAATAAC
>NZ_JBFRMK010000244.1:0-8245 GCF_041470405.1 Shewanella sp. 10N.286.45.A1 | reverse complement strand
TTAATGCAATTGGCATTACTCATTGAACCAATCCCAGATCCCAAGAGACGTACCCTCAAACAGATCAATGCCTAATGCTGATTTTAGTAAATAAAGTAGCAGCAAGCCAAGAACCATAGACAGCATAATAAAGCCAGCAATAGAGAGGATGAAAACGACCATAGATACCTGTTTTTCCTTGCGATTCAATGCGCGTTTGTTTCTACCTAAAAGGAACACATAGAAAAAACGCCAGCCGACAAACGGAAAATAGAAGGTGCCACGATTATCGATAAAGTGTTGCTGCCACGGTTTACCAATCAATGCTAGCCGGAAATAGATAAGCTGTGATTCACTGTAACTATCGGCATACTTGCTTGGCATATCCAGTAGCTCTTTATGGACTCGGGGAGCATCCCTTAAGGAGGGACGCAGATATTCAGAGGTCATTATTATCCTTCATTAGGGTTATTGAGCTTTCACGATTATTTTTGTTTTAAAGATCAACAGGCCTGAGCCAATACAAGGTGTTAGTTAAAAAGTAAGTGCTGACCTATCAAGCGTAGTAGATAGTTGCTAATAGTTGCTAACTCTCAAATAGCGATAATACCAATCGCGACAATGATTTGATCGCTCAGCGGGCGTTTAGCGGTGTTGAGGCAAGGTCATTAATTGCTCCTCGATAACAGCTCCTGCGTTACTCTACCTCCTATATCCATATAGTCGTGCATGAATGACATTCACCACATCTGATCTCCAAGGATGGAGGGAATGCCTTAAGCATGTCTGGAACATGCTAGGCCATGTGGTTTGCAGTGAGTGAAGTACATAGTTGTTCTACGTTCAAGCTCATTAACGCAGCATTAGATTCGCTAAAACTCGCCTGTAAGGAGTGTTTTAGCTTCCTATTTCAGTGTTGGATAAGTGCAAAAGGGAACAGCCATTATGTCAATGATCCGCCTTTAATTAGCTCGCTAAAAACACCCTGAGTAGATCAACGACTTATAGAAAAGCATGGACTTTACTCAGTGTTATTGATTTTACTAAGGGAATGACGATTGGCGGCAATCAATGCCGTGATTAAAGTCCATTAAATCCCCACTGAATCCTGCATCTTCAGGTAGAACGGGTATACCTACTGATATAAGACACATTTGCTAATAATTCTTTATATTTATTTTGCTGAAGGTTAATCAAAAGTTTGCTACTTTGTTTGCCTCTATCGCTCCCATTTAGAATAATTACAATAGGATGGCCTCTTCGATGAAACTTCGGCACTCACTTGCATGTTGCATGTTAGCTCTGGGCACAATTAATATTTCTCCCTCATTTGCCTCTGACTCTAGTGATAAAGCAGGCTATTTTCGCGCACCGGCATTGAACCAACAAACATTAGTATTTACTGCTGAAGGCGATCTTTGGACTAAAAACCTAACAGAGTCGAAAGCCCGACGTTTAACCAGTTTACCAGCTGAAGAGTTGGGAGCGACTATTTCTCCTGATGGTCAATCTGTTGCTTATGTAGCGAACTATGAAGGTTCATCAGAGGTTTACGTTATTGCAATTGACGGTGGTCAAGCCAAGCGAGTCAGCTTTGAAAACTCTCGAGTGAGAGTGCAAGGCTGGACCCGTGATGGAAAAATTCTGTACGCCACTGATAATGCATTTGGTCCAGCAAATTACTGGGTATTACGTACTGTCGACCCTACAAGTCTGGTAACAACAGATTTACCGCTTGCCGATGCTATCGAAGGGGTTATTGATGAGCAAAATGAATATGTTTATTTCACTCGTTTTGGCCTGCAAACTACCGGTGATAATGCCAAAGTCTATCGAGGCGGCGCTAAAGGAGAGCTTTGGCGTTTTAAGTTGGGTGAGCAACAAGAAGCGCAGCAATTAGCGGCTACCCACGACGGCTCAGTCAGGCAACCCATGTTGTGGCAGTCTCGTGTGTACTTTATCAGCGATAGTGACGGTAATGACAATATCTGGTCAATGTCAGTTGATGGCAAAGATCTACAGCAACATACACATTATAAAGAGTGGCAAGTGAGAAGTGCCAAACTTAATGAAGGGCGTATTGTATTCCAGAAGGGCGCCGATATTAAGTTATTCGATATTGCATCGAATAAAGAGCAAGCTGTTGATATTGAATTGATTTCAGATTTTTCGCATAAACGAGAACATTGGGTCAACGATCCGATGAAGTATGCAACATCTACAAGATTTACACCGCAAAACGACAGAGTTGTGATCACCGCTCGTAGCCAAGTCGCCATCGCTTCAACGGATGGTCAAAGATTGGTACAGCTGACAGTACCTGCAGACAGTCGAGTGCGCAATGCGGTTATGAGTAAAGATGGCCAGTGGGTATACGGCATAAGTGACATTAGCGGTGAGCAGGAGATATGGCAATTTGCCGCCGATGGCAGTGATAAACGTAAGCAGTTAACCGAAAACGGCAAAGCATTACGTATGGATCTGCACCTGTCGCCTAACGGTCGTTATTTGGCTCATGATGATTATGACGGTAATGTTTGGCTATTAGATTTAAAGAAAGGACGCGATAAGAAAATCATTACCCAGGGGGAAGGGCTTGGACCGTACGCCGATATCGTTTGGTCGGGAGACAGTCAGTTTATCGCGCTTACCAAAGCTGAGATGGGGAAAAATCGCACCCAAATTGTGTTGTATTCTTTAGATAAAAACAAAGCACAAGCACTCACCACAGATAAGTATGAGTCATTCTCGCCCAGTTTCAGTAAAGATGGCGACTGGCTTTATTTTCTCTCAAACCGCAAATTTGTCTCTACGCCAAGCTCTCCATGGGGTGACAGAAACATGGGGCCAATGTTTAATAAGCGCACTGAAGTGTTTGCTATAGCCCTAAACTCCAAAGCACGTTTTGCGTTTCAAAAGCCCAATGAGTTGCTGAGTGAGCCTGAAAAAGACAGTGATGACGAGATTAGAACCCAAGTTGACTGGGATGGTTTATCGGCCAGATTATGGCAAGTGCCAGTCGCAGCAGGTAACTATTCATCACTGCAGCTCGGTGAGGATAAGTTCTACCTACTTGATAGAAATGTGGGAAGCCGTAAGTCTTCTTTGAAGGTGGTTAAGTTTAATCCGCTAAGTCCTAAGGTCGAAACGTTCTCAAAGGATGTGGGTTCATATAGCTTGTCTGACGACAGTAAAAAGCTGTTTATTCGCAAACAATCAAAGCAGGGTAAAGAGATGTTGATTGTTGATGCGGGCGACAAGCTACCTAAAGAACTCGATAACGCCAAAGTCCAGGTAAACAATTGGCAGCTGGCCATTCAACCAACCGCTGAATGGCAGCAGATGTTTGAAGATGCCTGGTTAATGCACCGAGATTCGTTCTATGACAAGAAAATGCGTGGTGTCGATTGGCAGCAAGCTAAAGTGAAATACCAACCGTTGGTGGATCGTTTAACTGACCGTCATGAGCTCAATGATATTTTCAAGATGATGATGGGCGAGTTAGATTCGCTGCACTCGCAAGTGCGTGGCGGCGATTTTGCCAAAGATCCCAACAAGGCTAAATCTGCAAGTTTAGGTGCGCGTTTGGAGCAAACAAAAGCAGGGGTGGTGATTGAGCATATTTATCAAGGCGATCCTGAACTGCCTAAGCAAGCGGCGCCACTAAAACAGATGGGTGTTGATGCTAAAGTGGGTGACATTATTGTCGCGATAAACGGTCGAAAGCTGACGAATATCGCTGATGTTACGCGCCTTATTCGTAACCAAAGTACTAAACAGGTACTGCTAGAGCTTAAACGCGGCAGTAACACCCATCAGACAATTGTAAAGCCTGTCACCGCATCAGCGAATGCAAAATTAAGGTATCAAGACTGGGTTAACCACAACAGTCATGAAGTTAGTAAAGCAAGTGACGGTAAGTTCGGTTACCTGCACCTGTATGCGATGGGCAGTGGTGATATCGCCAGCTTTGCTCGTGAGTTCTACGCGAATTATGATAAACAGGGGCTCATTATTGATGTTCGTCGTAACCGAGGCGGTAATATCGACAGTTGGATTATTGAGAAATTGCTTAGACGTACATGGGCATTTTGGGCGCCAACCCACGGCACTCCATCTGGCAATATGCAGCAAACCTTTAACGGTCACTTAGTCGTACTGACCGATCAGCTGACTTATTCAGACGGTGAGACCTTCTCTGCTGGAGTTAAAGCACTGGGTATTGCTCCGCTTATAGGTAAGCAAACTACGGGAGCCGGCGTATGGTTGTCTGGCCGTAACTCTTTGACTGATAAAGGAATGGCGCGAGTTGCTGAGTATCCACAATATGCAATGGACGGTAGCTGGATTATTGAAGGACGTGGCGTCAGCCCTGATATCGAAGTTGATAACCTGCCATATGCAACCTTTACCGGTAAAGATGCGCAACTTGAAAAAGCGTTGGACTACCTTAAGCAAGCGCTAAAGAAACAAGCTGTAGAGGATTTCAAACCTAAAGCTCTACCTGCAAGAGGTATGGCAGAGGATGTAAAGCGAGCACACTAACTTGATTTAGTGTCAAACAATTTTGATGAGTTTAGAGCGTTATTGGCCAAGCAGTTCCCAGGTTGATAACGCTCATTTTATTGCGGTGTTACAAGGCTCATCGCCAACCCCGCCGACAACATTCCTGCCTTAAAATCTAAAATTCAGACATGGCTCTAAGACTCAATCCGCTGATTTAATGATGTGATAGAGCGTAAGCTAAGCTTATTTCTAAAAGATATTGAATTTTAAGTGTTTTTAACACTGAACAGGTTAAATATAGTGAGTGTTTTAAGCAACTGCATCGGTTAGGGATACGGAACAATATGACTGAACAAAAGGGTACGCCTGAAGAAGTCTCTGCAAGTGATAGTGCCAAGGTAGAGACCAGCCCTACAGAGGACAAAAAGAACAGTAAAATTCGTAAGGCAACCAACATTATTTTGATTGTTGTTAGTTTTTTATTTGTATTCCACTTAATCGCCGACCGTTTTATTCCCTCCACCGATTTAGGCCGCATTTGAGGCTATGTCGTACCGATTAGTCCGCAAGTCTCAGGTGAAATCGTAGAGATATTAGCAACTCCCAACACGCTAATTAGAGCGGGGGATGTACTAGCTAAAATAGATACTACTGACTATGAGATTGCATTAAATCAAGCCGAAGAATCTTTAAAGAAAGCGGGACAAAATGTTGGTGCCCAAACATCAAATGTCACTGCTGCACAAGCCAAAGTGACCAATGCCGTTGCCAATTATAAAAATGCGCAGGTTCAGTCTAGGCGAATTTTCACCATGGTTGAAAAGCAGGTTATGTCGCAAGCTGATGCTGATAATGCTCGTGCCGAGTTGACTAAAGCAGAGGCTGGGGTTGCGAGCGCAAAAGCAGATTTGGCCAAAGCTGAAGAGCGTTTAGGTGCTCAGGGAGAGAATAACACCAGCATTAAATCGGCATTACTCAGTTTAGAGCAGGCACAATTAAATTTGCAGCGCACCTCCATTACAGCGCCTACTGACGGCGTAGCGTCTAACTTTAGGTTGAAAGAGGGGATATATGCTAGCGCTGGTCAGCCTATTATGACCTTTATCTCTTCAGAAGATGTCTGGATTGAAGCGTATTTCAGAGAAAATAGTTTAGGCAACATAACTGCCGGTGATGAGGTCGAATTCGCGCTAGATTATGCGCCAGGCCAAGTGTTTAAAGCAAAGGTGGGTAACATTGACTACGGTATAGACTGGGGACAGAGTGAACAAACGGGCAAACTTGCTCAGATCTAAGGCCAAACTGGCTGGCTTAGGCAGTCACAACGCTTCCCTGTCACCATAGTATTATCAAAAGATGAAGCGGTCGGGCTGCGACGTGTAGGCGGCCAAGTAGATGTCATCGTTTATACCAAAAATAATTCAATGATAAACTTATTTGGCCGTGCTTGGATCAGAATTGTGAGCTGGTTTTCTTATGTCAGATAAAGCTCAGGAGCTTATTGCTAACGCTGAAAAAGCGGCACTTGAAGAGGCCATTTATACTCGACGAGTGCTCAGGTTTACTCTGGGAATAGGTCTTGCGGTCGCAGTTTCTTCTATCTGGGCTTGGCCGCTAGCGTTTATTATACCGGTATTTGTTGCTAAGTTTTTGGTCGACAGACAAGAGCCTACAGTGCAAACAGTATACGAGTTACTCATCTCAATGATTTGTACGATCGCAATTGCTTGGCTAGTCAGTTTCGGACCCACACAATACCCTGCGGTGTTACTGCCATTATTGGCGATGATGATGTTGTGGGGCTATTACCTGTTTAGTAGCCCTAAATGGAATTTCTTTACGACGATTTTTATCGTCGCAACGCTGTTATTACCTTATCTTGGGCTATTGGAGCCGGGCGCATCGCTGATGGTTGGGGTCGGACTCAGTTTTTCAGGAGTCGTAGCGGTTGCTATTTTTGCTTTATTACATGTTTTACTCCCCGATCTATCTCCAGAGAAAGAGTCACTCGCCAATGCAGAGCAAAGTCATGATGAACGTGCTCATGAAGCATTTAGAGCCCTCATTCTAGCGTTTCCTGTTATCTGTTTTTTTTACTTTTTAGAGATCTCTGGCGCACTACTAACCATGATCTTTATTGCCATTTTGTCGCTGCAGGCTGCAGGGGCAAAGAGTATCAAAGTGAGTCTTTTTTTGTTGGTTACCAACGGCATTGGTGGAGCACTGGCGATAGTGTTCTATAACTTGTTGACGATTGTTCCTGAACTGCCATTTTACATAGGTATGTCGATGTTAGCAGCACTAATATTTGGGCAAAAGATCTACGCTGAACCCGCTAAGGCACCATTATTTTCGGGGATTTTGTCGGCTTTATTCGTGGTTGTTGGCTCAACGGTTTCTTCCACAGATAAAGATGTTGCGGTTAACTTTTATCTGCGGATCTTGCAGCTATTCTTAGTTGGTGTGTACATGATATTCGCTTCTTTTTATTTAGAATCGAGAGATTGGAAGTTCTTAAAGAAGAGAGACAGCCTTTAAGTTGACAATAGATTAAGTGCAAATAATTTTATTTGCACCAATAGCATGGAGTTTATAGGTAATGGATCATATCTTTATCGGGCTATTACTATTTGGCTGTTTATACAGCTCAAACGCGTTGTCAATCAAGATATATCTACCTTTCTCAAACTAAGTAAAAACCGTGTGTATGCCGCACTGTCATTGTTGGTTTTCGGGCTTATATTACAACTTGTCGGTGCGATAGGCTTATCGATTACCTATGATCATGAGGTTAACAAAAGCGGCGAAGCGCTAAGAACATTAACCAAAACGAGTGATGTAGCGCTTTACTCTTGGGTTAAAGCCTGGGAGTCGCGAATTACCGCTCGATAGACAGGCTTTAAATCTGCCATAAAGGCTTTTTGGTTCTTGGAAGCGACATACTTCATAGAATTACGGATTTGATGGATAACGCACAGCTGAGTTTCTGTTTCAGGGAAGATAGTCGCTATCGCCTCAGGAAAGCCCGTTAGCCCATCGATGCAAGCTATTAGGATATCTTTAACACCGCGATTATGAAGGTCGGTCAACACGGATAACCAGTAATTAGCCCCTTCATTTTCAGATAAATGAAGTCCTAATATCTCTTTCTTCCCCTGCATGTTCAACGCCAAAAGAGTGTAAACAGCCTTGCTGATATAACGGCCATCTTCTTTGACTTTATAGTGGATAGCGTCAAGCCAAACAATCGGGTAATGACTGTCTAATGGGCGTTGCTGCCAGGCTTTAAGTTCAGGGAGGAGCTTATCTGTTACACTGTTTATCGTGCCGCTTGAGACGTTTATGCCGTACATATCCTCAACGTGTTTATTGATATCTTGAGGCTCGCTATATACGAGTAAACAGTTCCAAAGTTTACTAACTGAAAACGGAATATTAGCGTCTATGAGCTGTGTTGGAGCCTGTTTGGATAATGCTGTAGTTGAACGTTTTGAAGCATGGGTGGTTGTTAAATATGGTGCGTTTCACGCGGGAAACCATGAAGCAAGATGTTGAAAAATATATTCGTTATTACAACCATGAACGATTACATACAACGCTCGGAGATTTAACACCAATCAACTATGTGAAATTACAAAGTCAGGTGTCCGGTTGTGCTTGACTTGAATAATTAAGAGTGGGCTATAATTCCATTCAAGTACCGTTCTCATTTTATAATGCCCAAGATGAGCTGGTGGGGCTTGATACCAATCAGTATAAA